>NZ_WIVQ01000249.1:0-624 GCF_009600545.1 Pseudomonas sp. FSL R10-1339
CCCGACTCAACGTCGGCACCAATATGGGCCTTCATTCCGAAGAAATATTGATTACCTTTCTTCGTCTGATGCATCTCTGGATCGCGTTTACCGTCCTCGTTTTTAGTCGAACTGGGCGCGTGGATAATCGTCGCATCGACGATGGTGCCCTGGCGCAGCGAGAGGCCTTTCTCCTGCAAATAACCGTTGATGACCGCCAGGATCGCCGGCGCCAACTTATGATTCTCCAGCAGGTGTCGGAAGTTCATGATCGTGGTGTCTTCAGGGATCGGCGCGCTCAGGGTCAAGTGCGCAAACTGGCGCATGGGCGTGATTTCATACAGCGCTTCTTCCATGGCAGGATCGCTCAGCGAGAACCAGTTTTGCAGCAAGTGAATGCGCAGCATGGTTTCCAGCGGATACGGTTTTCGGCCACCACCAGCCTTCGGATAATACGGCTCGATCAACGCCAGTAAACCGCTCCAGGGCACGACCTGATCCATCTCGGCGAGGAACCGTTCGCGGCGTGTTTGCTTGCGCTTGCCCGCGTATTCGAAATCGGAAAAGCTCATCTGGCTCATGACGCACTCGGGGCAGGTGGTGAGGCTGTATTTCAGCATACTTGGAGACTTGTTCGGAGTTTCC
>NZ_WIVQ01000250.1:0-607 GCF_009600545.1 Pseudomonas sp. FSL R10-1339
GTTTCGGCAATCGCGGCGCCAATGCCACGGGCCGCACCGGTAACCAGTGCCTTGCGCCCGGCCAGGGGGCGGGTCCAGTCCTGCACCTGGTTGGCGCAGGCCTTGAGGCGCAGCACCTGGCCGCTGATAAAGGCACTTTTTGGCGAGAGAAAAAAGCGCAGTGCGCCTTCAAGCTGATCTTCGGCCCCCTCGCCGATATACAGCAGTTGCAAGGTACTGCCGTTACGCAATTCCTTGGCCAACGAGCGACTGAAACCTTCGAGCGCACGTTGCACGCTGGCGGCAAAAGGGTCGCTTAATGTTTCAGGGGCACGGCCCAGGATCACCATATGGGTACAGTGCTCGAGATTGCGCAGCAGCGGCTGGAAAAATTCGCGCAGTTGCTTGAGCTGCCCGGTGTGCAACAGCTCGCTGGCGTCAAACACCACGGCCTTGAGCTTTGGTCCCTGGCCTGGAATCCACGGTGTGGCATGCAAGGGTTCAGGGCCATAGCTGAACACCGCATCGGTGAGTTTGCCGCCAAAGCGGGCCACCTGTGCGGCAAGCGCACCGCCGCCAATCAGCAGAGGGCCTTCGACGGGGCGCAGGCGCCCGGCCTGCCAGCGCT
>NZ_WIVQ01000251.1:0-603 GCF_009600545.1 Pseudomonas sp. FSL R10-1339
TGATAATGCCTGCCCTTCGGGCAGCAGTTTTTTATGGCTTGCAGCGGGCCTACGGCCCTCGCCCAAGTGGGCTTTGCCCCCTTGGAACCCCCACTCTTGCCGCCGAGGGCTCGGGGTGCAGGGGGAAGAGCGCCCCTGCCCCCACTCACGGAGGCTGGGGTCATTCCGTGGGCGTCAAGGGGCCGAGTCCTCGCCGCTTCGCGCCTGCGGGCCGCACCAACCCCTTGACCCCCACTCCATTCGAAGTGGAAGGGGGTCAAGGTTCGCGTAGCGACCGCGAAGCGGCCCCGACCTTGACGCCCTGGAACGACCCCAACGCTCAGCCCGGGGGCTGGGGAAGTGCTTCACCTCCCCAGCTCCCGAGGCCTCGCTGGCGAGAGCGGGTTTCCAAAGGGCAGCGCCCTTTGGGCAAGGCGTAGCCGCGCAGGCTTTTTGGCCCTGGGTCCGAACGATCTTTGCGCAGCAAAGTCTAGTGAGTACACTTCCAATGAAGTGGCCCGGCGGAGCCAGGCGGATTTCGAGTGGATTGGGGATGGCATGGCATACGCAATCATGCGAGCAAAGAAGCTCGCCAATATGGGCTCGGTGGCGGCCTCGATGCAG
>NZ_WIVQ01000252.1:0-596 GCF_009600545.1 Pseudomonas sp. FSL R10-1339
AATTAGGGCGACCAGCTTGCGGCGGTCATCGTCAGTTGCGTCCTTTTTGTCATTCAGCAGCAACAAGAGCCGCTGATGGTCATTTGGCGATTTCAGCCCACGGATGTAGGCGACACGATCCTCTAGCCATTCCCGCATTTGCTTCTCCATTTTGGTGTCCAGAATCCCGAGTCTAGAGCAGATGTGGCGGAGATTGCACGGCCTGCGGTATCCTTTGATTTATCAAAGGCTCGCTTAGACGTTTCTCTACGAGAAACACGCGGCCCTCCCGGCGGGTAAGGCAAACCGACTGCATCGGCCCTAAAAACGAAAAGGCAAAAACATGGCGATTGGACGATTGAGCGTGAAGGTTGGCAAGGCGGGGAAAGCTTCCCCGCATGCCGCCTATATCGCTCGCCTCGGCCAATACGAAAAACGGCGTGAGCAGGGGGAAAAGTTGGAGGCGTCCGAATTCGGCAATATGCCGAAGTGGGCCGCGACCAACCCGTTGCACCTTTGGGAAGCCGCCGACGCCTACGAGCGCAAGAACGGAACCACCTACCGCGAGCTTGAAATCGCTTTGCCCCGTGAGATGAATCCGGCGCAACGGCTTGAGC
>NZ_WIVQ01000253.1:0-590 GCF_009600545.1 Pseudomonas sp. FSL R10-1339
GGATGGCGCCGAACTGATCCTGCTCGACGTGCCGGCCGCCAAGAGCGATCTCGATGCGCTGGCCGCGCGCTTGGGCGGGCACAGCATCGCGCTCGACATCTGTGCCGCCGATGCCGCAGAACAACTGACCGGGCAACTGGCCGATGGTATCGATATCCTGGTGCACAACGCCGGTATCACCCGTGATAAAACCCTGGCCAATATGACCCCGGAATTCTGGGACTCGGTACTCGCCGTTAACCTCAACGCCCCGCAAGTGCTGACCAAGGCCCTGCTTGATAGCGGCACCCTGCGCGATAACGGCCGGGTAATCCTGCTCGCATCCATCAGCGGTATCGCCGGCAATCGCGGCCAGACCAACTACGCCGCCAGCAAGGCCGGGCTGATCGGCCTTGCTCAGGCCTGGGCAGCGGCGCTGGGCGAGCGTGGCATCAGTATCAATGCCGTGGCCCCGGGTTTTATCGAAACCCAAATGACCGCGCATATTCCCTTTGCCCTGCGCGAAGCGGGACGACGCATGAGTTCGCTGGGCCAGGGTGGCCAGCCCCAGGACGTCGCCGAGGCTGTGGCCTGGCTCGGCCAGCCGGGTT
>NZ_WIVQ01000254.1:0-586 GCF_009600545.1 Pseudomonas sp. FSL R10-1339
GGTTTTTCTTTGTTTGTCAGGCCGGAATTTTATACCTGTTCAGGTAATGATGTAAACGCGGCAACCTCAAGGAGGTGTCGTAAAACATTTGTTTTGCGACAGGCTGTCAGCCGCCGCTGTGCTACCTGTGCAACACCCCCTCAAAAATGTACGGAAAACTCTATCGCTATTCACTATTATGCGGAAACCTGTTTTTGATGGTTATCCGCCTATGTTGGTTGGCTACATGCGCGTGTCGTCGGACTCCGACCGCCAGAGCACGGACTTGCAGCGCGACGCGCTGCTCGCCGCCGGCGTCGATCCGCGTCACCTGTTTGAGGATCGTGCCTCTGGCGCGAAGGATGACCGTGCCGGCTTGGCGCGGGCGCTTGAGTTCGTTCGAGCCGGCGATGTGCTGGTGGTGTGGAAACTCGACCGGCTCGGTCGCTCGCTGTCGCACCTGCTCGCCATTGTGACTTCGCTCAAGGACAAGCGGGTGTCGTTCCGCTCGCTGACAGAGAACCTGGACACTACGACGCCCTCGGGCGAATTCCTGTTCCAGGTGTTCG
Source organism: Pseudomonas sp. FSL R10-1339 (assembly GCF_009600545.1). Classification (NCBI taxonomy): domain Bacteria; kingdom Pseudomonadati; phylum Pseudomonadota; class Gammaproteobacteria; order Pseudomonadales; family Pseudomonadaceae; genus Pseudomonas; species Pseudomonas sp. FSL R10-1339. The sequence goes on from NZ_WIVQ01000254.1 coordinate 549, forward strand.
GTGCGCTCGCGCAGTACGAGCGCGCCTTGATTCAGGAG
>NZ_WIVQ01000255.1:0-569 GCF_009600545.1 Pseudomonas sp. FSL R10-1339
CATTGGGGTTGCCGGAAAGCCTGCCAGCCAACGTGCCGCGCCAACCATTGTCGGGTGCGCTGCGCCAATACGGGCGTTTGCTCAAGGATCGTGAGTTCCTGGGGCATGCCCTGACGGGGGGGATCGCAATGGCCGGGATGTTTGCCTACATTGCGGGCTCACCTTTCGTCTTTATCAAACTGTATGGCGTGCCTGCAGAACACTATGGCTGGTTGTTCGGCAGTAACGCGGCGGGCTTTATTTTGGTGGCGCAAGTGAACGCCCGGTTGCTGGCCAAGCGCCAACCGGCCTTTTTGCTGGCGCGTACGGTGTGGGTTTATCTGGCGGCAGGTGTGGCATTGCTGGGCATTAGCGCCCTGCACACCGAGCAACTGTGGCCGTTGTTGATTCCGCTGTTTATCTGCATCGCCAGTCTGGGCTGCATCATCCCCAACGCCTCGGCGTGTGCCATGAACGGGCAGGGCGCGCGGGCAGGCAGTGCTTCGGCGATGCTGGGCTTTTTGCAGTTCAGTGTGGCCGCCGGTGCGGCGTCACTCGTGGGTGTTTTGCATGATGGCACGGCAATGCCA
>NZ_WIVQ01000256.1:0-564 GCF_009600545.1 Pseudomonas sp. FSL R10-1339
ACTTCACGGCTGGAGAACGATTCCATCAGTTGGGTGACGGCCAGTACGCGAGCGGCGGCGTTGGCGTGAAGTACGTCAAGGGGCGCGTGACGGTCGATCAATAAAGCAGGAATGGTGCAGTCGATGGCGGTAAGAGGGATGAACGGGGAATGAGTCATGGTTAAACCTCAGATGCTATATGTTTTAGCCAGCCGTTTTCGTCGCCAAACAAAAACAAGTGGCCGCTGTACGCGGGTTGGCGAACCGGTCATTCCCAGAACCCGGCAGACCCGAAGATCTCCCACGCACAGCTGCCATAAAGCACAGCGCGTATAAATACACGCTCTGTCTTATATAGCAATTGCACATATTTCTGAAAATGTTCCAAGTCGCCAAACCCGGCCGCCTTATCGGCGAACACCGACTATAAGCGTCGTCCCCTAGCCCCAGCAATTGGCAAACCTGTGAGAAAAATCCCGAAAAAACGTGAGCTTATAGTTTCTGTAGTCGCTGCCGAGGAACACTGCAACTGTGGGAGCGAGCCTGCTCGCGAAGGTCGTTCGCGAGCAGGCTCGCTCCCACAAA
>NZ_WIVQ01000257.1:0-559 GCF_009600545.1 Pseudomonas sp. FSL R10-1339
CCGCCTCATTCGCGCAGGCACCCGCACAGCGCAACAAGTCTGACGCCTGGGCCAGGGCCGCTTCTGAATTGACACTGTGCGGGATGGCAAACAAGGCCGTGCCCAAGGGGCGAAGAGGCTTATGGTTTTGCAGGTAGTAATTGAGCGCGCGTTCAGCGGCGGCACGGTCCAGCAACGGGTCGTTAGCCTCAGCAGCAGCGAGGGATAACACGGGTGGATCGGGGGTGATCTTTTTCATGGGGTTCTCCAAATTTATGGAGCTGCCCTTGATCGCGACTAAACGAATGGGAAGGCAGCCGTACGCAGGTTAGTCGACCGGAAAACTTGGAAACCGGCGCACACGAAGGTGCCCTACGCACGGCCACCATAACAATGGCATTTTGCGTCAAGTTTACCAGCCGGGCGACTAAACCCGACCGCTGAAAGGCAGCGATGGGCCGAGACTATGCCCCGAACTGGACAGGCGCAAGCCAGGGGGATTTTCTAGGGAAACTCCGAACAAGTCTCCAAGTATGCTGAAATACAGCCTCACCACCTGCCCCGAGTGCGTCATGAGCCA
>NZ_WIVQ01000258.1:0-556 GCF_009600545.1 Pseudomonas sp. FSL R10-1339
AAAGCCTCAAAGACATCGGCAAAAGCCTGACCGAGAGCGCTTGCGCGTGGATCTGGCCCGCCCAGCGCTCCATTGACCTGGTGCGCGAAGTCGAAGGCCTGGACGTGCTCAAAGACGCCCTCGCTTCCGGCAAAGGCGTGGTCGGCATCACCAGCCACCTGGGGAACTGGGAAGTGCTTAACCACTTCTATTGCAGCCAGTGCAAACCGATCATTTTCTACCGCCCGCCCAAGCTCAAGGCCGTTGACGAACTGCTGCGCAAACAGCGCGTACAGCTGGGCAACCGCGTGGCCGCGTCGACCAAAGAGGGCATCTTGAGTGTCATCAAAGAGGTGCGCAAAGGCGGTCAGGTCGGCATTCCGGCAGACCCGGAGCCGGCAGAATCAGCGGGTATTTTTGTACCGTTCCTCGGCACCACGGCCCTGACCAGCAAGTTTGTGCCCAACATGCTGGCGGGTGGCAAAGCGGTGGGTGTGTTCCTGCACGCGGTGCGTTTACCGGACGGTTCGGGGTTCAAAGTGATATTGGAAGCGGCGCCCGAAGCCATGTACAGCAC
>NZ_WIVQ01000025.1:0-57265 GCF_009600545.1 Pseudomonas sp. FSL R10-1339
GCGCCAGCATGATTTGATTCCTCCCCACCTCAGACGCCGCCTGTTTGGATAGGTGAGGTTTATGGATCAGTTACGGCCGACCGGTCACTGGCTGGTGTCCCCGACAAAAGCGGCCAGGCCAATGCGCTCCAGCACCTGTGCGCTGTACGGCACATAGCTGCGGCTGCTGTCATCACGGATAAACAGCGGGTCGCTGAATGCTGCAGGGGCATAGCCCTGACGTTGCAGGTCGACCTTGCGCAACTTGAAGGTACTGGTCAGGTCAGCCGCTGCCGATACCCGTACGAACACCGGGGCGGCGTAACGCGGCAAGCGCGTTTCGGTCAATGCATAGAACGCCTGCGGGTCGAAGCGGCGGCCCGGCTGCATCAACACCGCCGCCATACCGGCGCGCCCCTCCTGCCCGGGTACTTGCACGCCATAAATGTTGATCAGCTCAAGGCCTTCGAAGTCGCCCAGCGCAGCCGCCACCTCAAGGGTGGAAACGTTTTCACTTTTCCAGCGGAAAGTGTCGCCAATGCGGTCGATAAAATACAGGTAGCCGTCCTTGTCAAAACGCAGCAGGTCACCTGAACTCCAGTAGGCATCGCCCTGGCTGAACACATTGCGACGAATCTTGCTGGCAGTCGCCTCGGCTGAGGTATAACCCTCGAAACGCCCGCCGCCGATGTCGGGATGGTTGATGATAAAACCCAGGGCCTCACCCACCTCGCCCGCCTCGCACAGCTGGTAGAAGCCATTTTCGTCCCGTGGGTGGCTGTCGGTTTCAACGTCATAGCGCACCAGGCGCAAGTTGCTCTTTTCCCAGTACGGCACACGGCCGCAAGCCCCCAGATAATTGTCGACATTGACCACATTGGTGTTGGACTCGGTGGAGCCCCAGCCTTCACACACTTGGATCGGCCCGAAACGGCGCAGCCAGTTCTGCCAGCTTTCGCGGGTCAACCCGGCGCCGAGCATGCAGCGCAGACCGTGGTCACGTTCACCGGCCACCTCGGGCTGGTTGAGCAGATAGCGGCAGATTTCACCGATGTACTGGAACACGCTCACATGATGCTTGCGCACATCGTTCCAGAACTCACGGACACTGAATTTGCGCCGTACCACAATGGTTGCACCGGTTTTCAGCGCGGTGGACGTCACGGACGTGGCGGCTGCACCGTGATACAGCGGCAAGCAGCAGTAAAACACGTCATGGGCGGTGGTTTGCAGGGTGATTTCCATGATGTCACCGGTCGACATCCAGCGCATATGGCTATAACGCGCCGCTTTCGGCAGGCCGGTGGTGCCCGAGGTAAAGATCAGCAGGCACGGGCTCTCGGCTCTCAGGTCGGCGCGCACATCACGAGGGAATGGCATGGCGGGGGCTGTGGCCAGTGCTTGAGCCAGTCCGGTATCGACCTGTGACGGCATGGCCCCGGTCCATGGCTGCTCGGTATCCGCTACCAGCCATAAGGGCAGCGGTGGCAAGCCTTGAGTGGCAAGCACATTGCCCAGCACCTCTTCGCCGACCAGCATGGCCTTGGCATCGATCGCCTGCAGCGCGTGCACCAGTGGCCGGCCGCTGACCTGGGTATTGACGAAACCCGCCACCACGCCGAGCTTGGCCAGGGCGAACCAGCAACAGAAAAACTCCGGGCGGTTCTCCATCGCCAGGGCGCAGACATCACCCGGACGCAGGCCGCGGGCATACAGGACATGGGCCAAACGGTCGGCGCGGGCATTGATCAGGGCGAAACTGAGACGCTGTTCGCCATAAATGATAAAGGGCCGTTCGCCGTGACGCTGCGCCTGCTCTTCGAGGCGATCGGCAAGGGTGTAGCGATCGGCCGGTTTGATCCGGGCACTGGCGGCGGCCCGCAAATCGAGAATTGCCTGCGTCTGCTCCCGTGGCACAACTGCGCGTTCGGCACTGGACAGCAGGGTTGCGTTGTTGAAATCGTTCATCCTTATCTCCGATATTGGGGCCACTGCGTAACTCAGCGTTGTGTGCGCGGCATGCCCAGGCCGAACTGGGCAATCAGCTCGCGCTGGATCTCATTGGTGCCACCGCCAAAGGTCAGGTTGACCGATGCCCGCACCTCATATTCCAGCTCGCCAAGCAGATAAGCCGCTGCCGAACCGGCCCGGGTCAGGCCACTGGCACCCAGGATGGCTGACAGCTTGCGCAGGATCTCGATCGCCGACTCCGAGCCGTAGACCTTGGTGGTCGAGGCCAGTGCGACGTCCACACGGTCACGTTCAAGGTCGGCGGCAATCCGGAAATTGATCAGGCGCATGGCTTCAAGCCGGGCATAACACTCGGCCAGATCACGCTTGACCCAGGCCACATCAGTGGCGCGGTGGCCCTGCTCATCGGCGCAACGTGCCCACAGATAGACGCGGTTGAACAGGCTGACCACTTTGTCGGACCAGGCCCCCAGGCCCAGGCGTTCGTGGTTGAGCTGAGCCGTGATCAGTTTCCAGCCGCCATGCAGCTCACCCACCAGCATGTTGCGTGGCACCCGCACATTGTCGTAATAGGTGGCCGCCGTAGGGTTGCCGGAGGTCGGGATCAGGGTGCTGGAAAACCCTTGGGCACGGGTGTCGAGAATCAGGATCGAAATGCCCTTGTGACGCGCCTGCTCGGGGTCGGTACGGGCCGCCAGCCAGATGAAATCGGCCGCATCGGCGCCCGAGGTCCAGAGCTTGCTGCCATTGACCACAAAACCGTCGGCATCTTCACGGGCGGCGGTTTTCAATACCGCCAGATCGCTGCCAGCACTGGCTTCGGAGTAACCGATGGCGAAGTTGATGTCCCCGGCGGCGATCCCTGGCAGGAATTTATCCTTTTGCAACGCCGAGCCGTGGGCCATCAGCGCCGGGCCAACGGTACTGATGGTCACGAATGGCAGTGGCGCGCCGGCGATATTGGCTTCTTCAAAGAAAATCAATTGCTCGGTCGGGCCATAACCCTGCCCGCCATAGGCCTTGGGCCAGCCTACCGCCAGCCAGCCATCGCGACCGATTTGCGCGATGGTGCGGCGAAACAGCTCGCCACCTTCGGTACCGCGCATCTGCTGGCGCAGCTCGGGGGTCATCAGGTTCTGGAAATAGTCCCGGACCTTGAGTCGCAATGCATGCTGTTCAGGGGTGAGATCGACAAACATGGGGACGCGCCTCCAGACTGTTAGAAAACGTGCTTGTGTGCGGCTCACTCTAAGGCTGTCTGCGCCCCGCCGCTTCGTCTGTATGGACGAACAAAACAACCGTCTGCCAGGATCAATCCCGAGTGATCTGCGCCAGCATTGCCGCCTCGAAATGCTCGCTATAAGGCGGCAGCAAGCCCCATTCGCCGCGCGGGTCGTGGTCGGGTGCCTTGAGAACGGTGCGCAGGTGGCTGAACTCAAGGAACCCTTCACGGCCGTGGTAATGGCCCATGCCCGAGCCGCCGATACCGCCGAACGGAGCATCATGCAAGGCGGCATGCATCATCACGTCATTGAGGGTGACGCCACCGGACAAGGTGTGCTCCAGCACATGACGCTGTTCAAGGGCATCGTTGCCAAAGTAGTAGAGGGCCAGTGGCCGTGGCCGGTCATTGATATGCGCAATCACCTGGTCGACCTCGTCGTAGGGCAGCACGACCATGGCCGGGCCGAAGATCTCTTCGTGCATGATCAAGCTGTCTTGAGGCGGGTCGATAACCAGTTGCAGCGGGCGCCGACGGTTTTGCATATCGACCGCTTGCGCATAGGGCAGGCTTATCACCCGGGCACCGGCCTGACGGGCCTGGTCAACCAGATTTTCCACCCGGGCCAGATGTTGTGGGTTGACCACGGCAACTACATCCGGGTTGTCGCTTACCTCGGGGATGAACCCGCGGTAAGCGCCAGCAAAGGCATTGATAAACGCCTCAAGCTGCTCACGGGCAACGTAGACCAGGTCCGGGTTGATGCAGACCTGACCGCTGTTGGTGGTCTTGGACAGAGCAATGCGAAAGGCCGCCGTGGCCAGATCCGCGCTGCGGGCAACGATCACTGGCGATTTACCGCCCAGTTCCAGTGTCACCGGCACCAGGTTTTGCGCTGCATTACCCATCACCGAGCGGGCCACGGCGGTACTGCCGGTAAACACCAGGTGATCAAAGGGTTGCGCAGTAAAAGCCTGGGCCAGGTCGGCGCCGCCGGTGACCACCCCCACTTCCAGCGGGTCGAACAGTTCGGCAAACAGCCTGGCAACCAGCGCGGCAGTGCGCGGTACCACCTCCGAGGGCTTGAGGATCGCCCGGTTACCTGCCGCCAGCGCCGAAGCCAGCGGGCTGAGCAGTGTGTACAGCGGCGCGTTCCAGGTCCCCAGAATGCCCACGGTGCCCTTGGGCTGGTACATCACCCATGCCTGGGCACCGAGCTGATCATAGGGGCTGAAGACCTGTCGCGGTTCATCCTGCATCCAGCTTTCGAGGTGGTCCCGGGCGTGCTTGAGCGAGCCCAGTGCCCCCAGCACATCGTTCATCAATGAGAACCCCCGGGGGCGACCGCCAAAGTCGGCATCCATCGCCTCGGCCAGCGCCAGGTGGTGGTCCACCAGTATGTCGATTACCCGCTGGATTCGCGCCCGGCGCTGCGCAGCGCTGACTGCGCCCTGAGCGTTGAACGCGGCTTTCTGCTCAAGCAACAGGGCTGCCAGACCATCAGCGCAAGAAATTGCACAACTCATTGATGCCTCCTCAACTGAACAAGGGCCCGCACAACACCCTGAGCGAAAGCTAGCCCGATCCTGCGTGCAAGCGCCTCGTCCAAGTGGACGAGTAAGCCAGAGTGCCCCCGTAACCTGTACACCCCGCCGAGGGCGAAGGTTTCCTCTGGTTGCGGTTGTCCCGCGCTTGGATTAACGTTCAGTCCAACTGCCAACGTGACTTGAATCCCGTCACTACCTGCCCTTTCAGGAGGGCTGTCGGATGCAACGGTGCTTGCCGCTGAGTCTGCTGTTCATTGCCCTCGCAGGTTGTACCCTGGGGCCTGACTTTGTTCGTCCCGAAGTCGCTGCGGATGCCGGTTACTCCACGCACAACCTCACGACCACCGCCCGGGCCGATATCGACGCTGGCGGCGCTGCGCAACGCCTGATTGCCGGCATGGATATACCCGGGCAATGGTGGACACTGTTCCGCTCGCCGGAATTGAACGCCCTGGTGGAAGAGGCCTTGCGCGCCAACCCGGATATCAGCGCCGCGCAAGCAGCATTGCGCCAGGCCAATGAGCAGGTGTATGTCGATCAGGCTTCCTTGTTTCCCGTCCTGAACGGCAATTTGTCGAAAACCCGCCAGAAAGTCTCCGGGACCACATCCGGTACGGCGTCGTCGCCGATTCTCACACTCAGCTCCGCGTCACTGAGCGTGTCCTATGCGCCGGATGTCTTCGGCGGTACGCGCCGGCAGATCGAGTCGTCCACGGCGCAAGCCGAGTACCAGCGTTTTCAGCTTGAGGCCACCTACCTCACGCTATCCACCAATGTGGTCAATACCGCCGTCAGCCTGGCGTCCCTGCGCGATCAGATTGCGGCGACCGGGCAAATCATCCAGCTACAGAGCGACCAGCTCGACCTGCTGCAGGCGCAGCGGCGCCTCGGTGCCATTGCCGATACCGATGTATTGACCCAGCAAACTGCCCTGGCGCAAACCCGCGCTACTCTGGCGCCCTTGCAAAAGCAGTTGGCGCAAACCCGGAACCAGTTGATGGCCTACCTGGGCAGGTTCCCCAATCAGGACAAGGGCGAGCGTTTCAACCTGGCGTCCCTGCATCTGCCGCAAGAATTGCCAGTGAGTCTGCCCTCGGCAATCGTCGAACAGCGTCCGGATGTGCGCTCCGCTCAGGCGCAACTGCATGAGGCCAGTGCCAATATTGGCGTGGCGGTGGCCAATCAGTTGCCACAGTTCAGCATTACCGGTTCATTGGGTTCCACGGTAGCCAGCGGCAGCACGCTGTTTTCCGCAGGCTCGGGTGTATGGAGCCTGGCCGGGGCAATTGCCCAACCGCTGTTCGATGCTGGTGCGCTTGAACACCGAAAACGGGCGGCGGTTGCGGCGTATGACCAGTCGGCGGCGCAGTACCGCGGTACGGTGCTTGCCGCATTCCAGGATGTGGCCAACGCGCTCAGGGCGCTGGAGGCCGATGCCGAGACGCTCAAGCAGCAAGTGGCTGCGGAGCAGTCCGCCCAGGCCAGCCTTGCCCTGGTGCAGGCGCAGTACCGCCTGGGAGCGGTGGCTTATATCAACTTGCTCACGGCGCAGCAAACCTACCAGAACACCGTGCTCACCCGGGTCCAGGCCCAGGCCGTGCGCTACAGCGATACCGCAGCGCTGTTCCAGGCTCTGGGCGGCGGCTGGTGGAACCGCAGCGACCCTGACCCCCAGGGCCGCCCTGACCGATTCGGCTTGCCGACCTGGCAAGAACTCATGCCGAGTCACAACAAGACCGCGCCCGCCAAACCCACGCGGCTCGACTGAATACCATTGAAACAGCGAGAACAACCATGGCTGACGTCAACAACGACTCACTCGCGCAACCCACTGCAAGGCGCAGGCTGTGGCGGCCGATGCTTATCATGATCGGGGTGGTGCTGGTGATTGTCGCGATCATTGCCGGGGTCAAGTTCGCGCAGATCTCAGCCATGATTGCCCAGGCAAAGCAGCCCTTGCCCGCCGCCGTCGTCACCGCCATACAAGTACCGTTCGACGACTGGCAGCCGACGGTGACCGCCGTGGGCTCGATAAAAGCCGTGCGCGGGGTCGATGTGACCACCGAAGCGGGTGGCATTGTGCGCAGCATCGGTTTTACACCGGGCCAGGAAGTGGCAGCACAGGCGCTGCTGGTTCAATTGAATGCTGATTCGGACATCGCCCTGCTCCATTCGCTGGAAGCCACGGCGGACCTGGCCGCCATCGTCCTCAAGCGTGACCGCGCACAACTGGCGGTCAACGCCGTGTCCCAGGCGCAAGTGGACACCGACAACGCAGACCTCAAAGCCAAACTGGCCGCCGCAGAACAGCAGCGGGCGCTGGTGGCGCAAAAAACCATTCGTGCGCCCTTTGCCGGGCGTATAGGCATTACTGCTGTCAACCCCGGGCAATACCTCAACCCCGGTGACAAAATCGCCACGTTGCAAACCTTCGACCCCATCTATATCGACTTCAACGTGCCCCAGACCCAACTGGAAGCCATTGCTGTCGGCCAAAAAGTATCGGTGACCGCCGACGGCCTCTCCAACCAGACATTCACGGGGCGCGTCAGCACCATAGACACCCGCTTCGACCCGACCACGCGTAACGTCACGGTCGAAGCCAGCGTTGCCAACCCCGGGAAAAACCTGGTGCCCGGCATGTTTGCCCGCGCAGTTGTCGACTCGGGGGCGGTGCTGCGCTACCTGACCGTGCCACAGACAGCCGTCACCTATAACCCCTACGGCACCACCGTTTTTATCGCGCTGTCGAGCAAGAACGACAAGGGTGAAGACGTTCTCACGGCGCAACAGACCTTTATCAAGACCGGACCGACCCGTGGCGATCAGGTCGCCATCCTGTCCGGTGTGAAGGAAGGCGACCTGTTGATCACCAGTGGTCAGATGAAACTCAAAAATGGCTCACCGGTGCAGATCGACAACAGTGCTGCGCCGCTCAACGATGCGGCGCCAACGCCTCAAGAACATTAAAGGTGACCCATGAAGCTCACCGATACCTTTATCCAGCGCCCGGTCTGGGCCGTAGTGGTTTCGCTGTTTATCCTGATCCTGGGGCTACGTTCGATCTTCGAATTGCCGGTCAACCAATGGCCGCGAACCGAAAATGCGGTGGTCACTATTACTACCGCCTACTACGGCGCCGATGCAGCCACAGTTGCCGGGTTTATCACCCAGCCACTGGAGTCGGCGATCGCCCAGGCCCAGGGCATCGATTATCTGTCTTCGTCGAGTATTACCGGGGTCTCGACCATTACCGCCACGCTGCGGCTGAACTTCGACGCCAGCAAGGCCCTGACCGAGATCAACACCCAGGTCAACTCGGTCAAGAACCAGCTACCGGCCCAGGCCCAGGAACCGGTGCTGTCGGTTGCGGTGGGGCAAACCACGGATGCCATGTACCTGGGGTTCTACAGCGACACCCTGCCCACCAATAACATCACCGATTATCTGGTGCGGGTGGTCAAACCCAAGCTCGACTCGATCCAGGGCGTGCAAACCGCAGAAATCCTCGGTGGGCGCCAGTTCGCCCTGCGTGCCTGGCTGGACCCGGACAAACTGGCGGCCCATAACGTCACCGCCCAGGACGTAGTCGCGGCGCTGGCCAACAACAACTACCTGTCTGCCGTGGGTTCAACCCGCGGGCAAATGGTCACGGTAGACCTGACGGCCGGAACCGACTTGCACACGGTGGATGAATTCAAGCGGCTGGTGATCAAGAACAACGACGATGCCCTGGTGTACCTGGAAGATGTCGCCACTGTGACCCTGGGTGCAGAAAGCTACGACAGCAGCGTGGCGTTTTCCGGCAAACGTTCGGTGTTCGTCGGTATCAAGGCCGCGCCCAATGCCAATATCCTCAGCGTTGCCAGCAGCGTGCGCGACGCCTTCCCCGAACTGCAAGCGCAATTGCCTGCAGGCGTGCGCGGCGAAATTGTTTATGACTCCACGGCGTTCATCAATACTTCGATTATCGAGGTGGTCAAGACCCTGGCGGAAGCTTTGGTCATAGTGTCGGTGGTCATCTACCTGTTCCTCGGCTCATTCCGCGCGGTGATAGTGCCACTGGTGGCGATACCGCTGTCGCTGGTCGGCACCTTCTTTGTCATGTACCTGCTGGGTTACTCGATAAACCTGCTGACCTTGCTTGCATTGGTTCTGGCCATTGGTCTGGTGGTGGACGACGCGATTATCGTGGTGGAAAACGTCGACCGGCATATCAAGGAGCAAGGCAAAGGTGTATTTGAAGCCGCGTTGATGGCGGCGCGTGAACTGGGCGGCCCGATCATCGCGATGACGGTGGTGCTGATTGCCGCCTATGTGCCGATCGGGCTGCGCAGCGGCTTGACGGGGGCACTGTTCAAGGAGTTCTGTTTTTCCCTGGCCGGTGCGGTAACCGTATCGGCAGTGGTGGCCTTGACGCTGTCACCGATGATGACCTCCCGGCTATTGCAACCCGGGCAGGATGAAGGTCGCTTCGCGCGCCGGCTCGATCAGTGTTTTGACTGGCTGCGCGGGCGTTACCATCGCGTTTTGTCAGCCGGTCTGGATAGTTGGCCGGTGCTGGTGACCTTTGGCTTTGTCCTGTTTGTACTGGTCGCCGCCAGTGGCATGACCGCCAAAAGCGAACTGTCACCGACCGAAGACCAAGGGCTGGTGTTCATGATGATCAAAGGCCCGCCGACAGCTGCACCGCAACAGATGGAGCGCATTGCCGACCAGGCGTTTCAGATCGCCAGCAAGGAGCCTGAATACGCGCAGATGTTCCAGCTGACCGGGCTGCCCGCCCTCAATCAGGGCCTGGGCGGGGTCTTGCTCAAGCCCTGGAGCGAGCGCACACGCTCCCAGGCCGAGCTGATCTTCGATCTTCAGCAAAAATGGAATCAGGTGCCGGGGGCCACCGTCGCTGCCTTCCCATTGCCTTCGTTACCGGGCGCCCAGGGATTGCCGGTGCAGTTTGTGATCACCACCACCGACTCGGTAGAAAACCTCAATGAAGTGGCTCAGGCCGTGATGGCCGAAGCCCAGAAGCAACAGCTGTTCTGGTTTGCCGACATGGACCTGAAACTGGACAAACCGCAGGCCAGACTGGTGGTCGACCGGGAAAAAATTGCCGCACTGGGCATGACCCAGGCAGATGTCGGCGCAGCCCTGTCAGCTGCATTGGGTGGCAACTACGTCAATTACTTCTCGACCGCCGGGCGCTCATACAAAGTCATCCCGCAAGTACTGCAGGTTGACCGGCTCAACCCCGAGCAGATTCTCGATTACTACATCCGTACGCCCGCCGGTGTGATGATCCCGGCGCGCACGGTGGCGCATATCGAGACCTCGACACAACCCGAGTCGATCAATCACTTCCAGCAGTTGAACTCGGCGACCCTCTCGGGCGTCAGCGGTGTGGCCCAGGGCGAGTTGCTGGCCAGGCTCAACACTATCCTGAGCGACATTGCGCCCTCGGGTTACACCTCGGACTTTTCCGGCGAGTCGCGTCAGTTCATGCAAGAGTCCGGCGGCTTTGTCGGCTTGCTGCTGTTCTCGATATTAATCGTCTACCTGGCCCTGGCCTTCCAGTTCGAAAGCTTCCGCGATCCGGTGGTCATTCTGTTCTCGGTGCCGCCGGCACTGTTTGGTGCGCTGGCCTTTATTACCATGGGCTTTGCCTCGATCAATGTGTACACCCAGGTGGGCCTGGTGACGCTGCTGGGGCTGATCACCAAGCACGGGATCCTGATCGTGCAATTTGCCAATGAACTGCAAAGCGCAGGCCGCAGCAAGCGTGAGGCCATTGAGGAAGCCGCCGGCGTGCGTCTGCGGCCGATCCTGATGACCACGGCCGCGATGGTACTGGGCGTGGTGCCGCTGGTCTGGGCTTCCGGTGCCGGGGCTGCAGGGCGCCATGATATGGGTCTGGTGATCTTCGCCGGGCTGTCTATCGGCACCCTGCTGACGCTGTTCATGGTGCCGGCGATGTATATGTTTATCGGTTCCAGCCATCACCTCCAGGCTGCACGACCCTCGACAGATCCGCGCGGCGGATGAATACAGGGGGCAAGGTTGACAGGGTCGCATACGTGCTCTAGGTTGACGCAAACGTAAACGTAAGCACAAAAACAAGCCAAAACAATAATTATAAGAGAGCCACCCATGAGCACGATGGCGATACTGATATCCCTTCTGTTGTTGATGTTTTTCGCCTACCGGGGCGTGACGGTTTTGATCCTGGCGCCGTTGATGGCCGCGCTGGCCGTTCTTCTCAGCGGGGCAGCCGCAGATATCATGCCCACCTTTACCCAGCTGTTCATGAAGGAGCTGGGGCTCTATGTGATCAAGTTTCTCCCCCTGTTCATACTCGGTGCCCTGTTCGGCAAGCTGGTCGCCGACTCCGGAGCAGCGCATACCATCGCTGACTGGTTTATGCGCAAACTCGGCCATCGCCATGCAATTCTCACCGTAGTGCTGGCCTGTGCGCTGTTGACCTACGGTGGCGTATCGCTGTTTGTGGTGGCCTTTGCCGTATACCCGATCGGGGCGGCAATTTTTCGTGAGTCCGGCACGCCAAAACGCTATATGCCAGCGGCCATCGCGCTGGGGGCCTTTACCTTCACCATGACCGCGCTGCCTGGCGCACCGTCGATACAGAACTCGATTCCCACGGCTTATCTGGGCACCACCACCTTCGCCGCCCCGGGCCTGGGCATCATCGCGTCGATCGTCATGCTGTGGATGGGCAGCTGGATGCTGCAATCGCGAGCCCGCAAGGCCATGGCCAAGGGTGAAGGCTACGGCCCCCATGACGACGAAATAGCGTCGAATGCCAGCATAAAAAAACCCGGACTGCTCGTAGCCCTGCTGCCGATAATCGTGGTGATCGGCCTGAACGCGGCGTTCAGCTACTGGATCCTGCCTGCCCTGGACCTCAGCGTTTTGCGTGAAGAGCGCTTTGGCAATATCGAGCCGGTGAGCGTCATAGGGCTGTGGTCCGTGCTGTTGGCCCTGATGTGCGCAATCGTATTTGTGATCCTGCTCAACTGGCGCCGCTGGGACAACCTGACGGTCACCCTCAACAAGGGCACCATCGGCGCCCTGCTGCCGATCTTCAACACAGCTTCGGAAGTGGCCTATGGCGCGGTGATCGCCGGTATGGCCGGATTTGCGCTGATCAAGGACACCATCCTCAATGTCTCGCCGGAGCATCCGCTGATTTCGGCCGTGCTCAGCATGAACGTGCTGGCAGGCATTACCGGCTCCTCGTCCGGAGGCCTGAGCATCGCCTTCCGCACCCTGGGCGCGGACTATCTGCGCATGATCGAAGCCGCGGGCATCAGCCCCGACCTGTTTCACCGGGTCGCTACCATTGCTGCCGGCGGCCTGGACACCCTGCCCCACTCGGGCGCGGTGATCACCTTACTGGCAATTTGTAACCTTACGCACCGCCAGTCCTACCCGCAAATTTTCATGATGACGACCGTTGTGCCCATGACCGCCTTGCTGGTGGTCATGGTGCTGGGTTCAACGTTCGGCAGCTTCTGACCATGGCGCATAACAACAAGGACTCGACCATGAACACGGCACCTCTCTCTCCCAGCGACCCGCAACGGGATGCTTCGCAGCGTTTCAATATTGCCCGGGCTTGCTGTGACCGCTGGGCTGACGACCCCGAACGCATTGCGATCATCCAGAAAAATGCCGATGGCACGGTTCAATACCACAGCTTTTTGGCCTTGCAACAACAGGCCAACCGCCTGGCCAACAGTTTGCGCGCACAAGGTATCAACGCAGGTGACAGGGTCGGGATCATGCTCCCTCAAGGCCTGGAGGCCGGCACCGCCCATATCGCGCTGTACAAGCTGGGCGCCATTGCGGTTCCGCTGTTCAAGCTGTTCGGTGCGGACGCCATCGAACATCGCGCTTCGAACTGTTCAATGCGTGCGCTGATCACCGACGCCAGCGGCCTGCAGAAGATCGACGGAATTCGTGCCGGCCTTGCCCACTTACAGCTGTGCTACGTTATCGATGCACCCGCGCATCGTAATGACGTGCTTGATTACCATGAGCAACTGCAGTGCCACAGTGACCAGTTCGAGACCCTCGATACGGCGGCCGAGGATCCGGCACTGATCATCTACACCTCCGGCACCACCGGCCATCCTAAAGGCGCTTTGCATGCCCATCGCGTGTTGCTCGGGCATTTGCCCGGCGTGCGCAATTCACACGACGACTTCCCCCAGCCCGGTGACCGGATGTGGACCCCGGCAGACTGGGCATGGATTGGCGGGTTGCTCGATGTGCTGCTACCTGCCTGGTATCACGGCGTGCCGGTGGTGGCCCACCGCGCTGACAAGTTTGTACCTGAAGACGTATTTGCCCTGATTGAAGCATTGCAGATTAAAAATGTCTTCTTCCCGCCCACCGCCCTCAAGCTGTTACGCCCTGTCGAAAACCCGCAACAGCGCTGGCATCTCGCGCTGCGGTCGGTTGCCAGTGGTGGCGAGTCACTGGGTGATGAACTGTTGGCCTGGGGCGACCAGGCGCTGGGCGTGCGCATCAATGAATTTTATGGCCAGACCGAATGCAATCTGGTGGTGTCCTCCTGCGCCAGCCAGGGGATCTACCGCCCCCATGCCATTGGCCGCGCGGTCGAGGGGTTTGACGTGGCCATCGTCGACGACTATGGCGTGCCCGTGCCCACAGGTGGTTCAGGGCATATTGCCGTGGCCACGCCCAACGGCAGCCAGATGCTGCGCTATTGGGAAAACAGCCAGGCCACTGCCGAGAAATACCTCAACGGCTGGCTGGTGACGGGCGACAAGGGTTCGATGGATGAGGATGGCTATATCTTCTTCCTTGGACGCAACGATGACGTCATCACCAGCGCAGGCTATCGCATCGGACCGACCCCCATCGAAGACTGCCTGATCAAGCATCCGGCGGTGAAAATGGCGGCGGCTATCGGCAAGAAAGATCCGATTCGTACCGAGGTGGTCAAGGCGTTTGTCGTCCTCAACCACGGCTACGCCGCCAGCAACAACACCATACGCGAGCTGCAGGCGCATGTTCGCGCACAACTGGCCGCCCATGAGTACCCCCGTGAAATTGAATTCCTAGACGAACTGCCCATGACCACGACGGGCAAAATCATTCGCAAGGCCCTGCGCGAACTGGAAGAACAACGTACTGCGATGGAGCTGCAAGCATGAATTTTCTAGGAAAGGCTTTCGACGAAATTACCCGGGGCGAAACGTTTGGCCAGTCGCTGACCATCGATGCGTCACACATCAGCCGTGCCTGCGACATGTTTGGTGACTTCAACCCGTTGCACAGCGATGCCCAATTTTGTGCCAGCAGCCGTTTCGGTCGACCGATCCTGCATGGGCCAATGACCAGCGCCTTCATGTCTGCTTCCATCGGCATGTACTTCTACGGCACCGCCGTGGCCTACCTTGAGCATAACTGCCGGTTTATCGCTCCGGTGTTTGCAGGCGACACCCTGAGTGTCGAATGGACCATTACCGAAACTCTCGACAAACCCCGCAGCAATGGCGGTATTGCGATACTCAGCGGCTATTGCAGCAACCAGCGCGGCGAGCAGATTGCCGAGGCCAGCGGCAAGATTTTGCTCAGCAATCGGACGCCGGTTTAGACCTTTTCCAACAGCCCGGCTGGCTGTGAACATTGCCCGCCACGACAAGTCGGCGGGTCCTTGAGGATGAATATGATATGTCCCGGCTAACGACCTCTCTGCAAGACACCGCAGCCCCCGATGGAGTCTGTTATGGCTGCGGCAGCCACAACCCTCACGGCTTGCATATCAAGAGTTACTGGCACGCAGACGGTGTGCATGTGATCGCCGAACACCTGCCGGACCCCAAATATTGCGGTTGGCCCGAACTGGTATACGGCGGCATGATCGCCATGCTGGTGGACTGCCATTCGAACTGGACGGCCATGGCTTATCACTACCGCATGGAGCAGCGCGATGCGGCCAGCCTGCCGCGGATCAATTGCGTCACGGGCAACCTGGGAATCAAATTTATCAAACCGACGCCCATGGGCGTGCCGCTGACCTTGCGGGCCCGGGTGGAAGGCGACGTGGGGCGTAAAACGCGGATTATATGCGAGGTCTATGCCGGGGATGTGCTGACGGCGGTGGGCGATTCGATTTTCGTACGGGTCGACACCGGGCAACTGGCCACGGCAGCCCATGGCCGCGCTGCGGGTTAAAGCTGATCGGCGTGACATCATCGCGAGCAAGCTCGCTCCCACCCTGATTGCCAGCAGCGCAATCGGTGGGAGCTGACTGGTCCGGGATCCAGCCGTTATTTACTCAGGACTCTGGCGTCTTTGGTGCGGATCTCCTTGATCACCGCATTGACGCGATTGACCAGCACATAGTGGCCGCTGATTTGCACCCACTGTTCATGTTCATCAGGTTTTGGCAGGCCCCGGGCGTGCCAGTCCTTGATCGCCTCCGCGTCCCGGATGAATTGATCAGGCGCCTTGTCGCCGTTGCCATAGCAACTGCTCAGGTCCATGGACTCAGCCAGTATCTGCCCCGGCTTGCAGTCCCCGGGTTTGTCGTCATCAGCCTGTGCTGCGTAAGGCATGGCGCACAAAAGACCGGCCATTATTGATGCAGAAATCAAGCTGCGCATGTTCACCTCAACGTATGGGAGTACAGGCTTTATGGACAAGCCCTCACTGCAGTACGTTCCAATATCTTAATCAAGAATATTGATCACGAGATCAGCAATGACGATTGGACTGCACTTATAGCTTGAGGTGAAGTAACCACAAGGCCGCTGAAAATAATAAACGGCCATTTGTGGAGAACAGCATGTCATTCAATATCAACAGCTTCAAGCTTGAGGGACGTCGGGCCCTGATCACCGGATCAGGCCAGGGTATCGGGCTTGAACTGGCCCGCGGCCTGGGCGCAGCTGGCGCAACGGTGGTGATCAACACTCGCAATATCGATAAATCTCGTGCCGTGGCCGCTCAACTGCGCGACGAAGGGCTGAAGGCTGAATCCGTGGCCTTCGATGTGACCGACCGCGAGCAATTGCTAGCCGCGATCAACACCTTTGAGAGCGATGTCGGGGCCATCGATATTCTGGTCAACAACGCCGGCATCCAGCGTCGTGCGCCACTGGAGGACTTCAGCGCCAGCGACTGGCACGACGTGATGCGCACCAACCTGGACGGTGTGTTCCATGTTTCCCAAGCTGTTGCGCGGCACATGATCGCCCGCGGTCGCGGCAAGATCATCAATATCTGCTCGGTGCAAAGCCAGCTGGCACGCCCGACCATCGCCCCTTATGCCGCCTCCAAAGGCGCAGTGAAGATGCTCACCAAAGGCATGTGCGCCGAGTGGGCACGGCATGGCATCCAGGCCAATGGCCTGGCTCCGGGCTATTTTGCCACCGAAATGAATCGCGCCCTGGTCGATAACCAGGAGTTTTCCGAGTGGCTGTGCAAGCGCACCCCGGCTGGCCGCTGGGGCCGGGTTGATGAGCTGTGCGGAGCCGCGGTGTTCCTGGCTTCGCCGGCTTCGGACTTTATCAACGGGCAAACCCTGTTTGTGGACGGGGGCCTGACCAGCGTTGTTTGACCCGCACCTGAAAAACAATAACAAGGAACACCCCATGAGCACGCTTAAAGAACCAGCACTGCCCTTGAGCGAGATCGGCAGTGCGCAGGTCAAGACCCAGGGCTTCGCGACCAAACGCTGGCTGTATCTGATCCCGCTGATATTCATTACTTACAGCCTGGCCTACCTGGACCGGGCCAACTACGGCTTTGCCAGTGCGGCGGGCATCGAGCAGGACCTGGGCATCACCAAGGGCATGTCCTCGCTGATCGGTGCGCTGTTTTTTCTCGGTTACTTTTTCTTCCAGGTACCGGGGGCGATGTACGCGCAGAAGTACAGCGTGCGCAAACTGGTGTTCTGGAGCCTGATCCTGTGGGGCTTTTGCGCCATGGCCACGGGGTTGGTGACCAATATCCCGATGCTGATGTTTATTCGGGTTTCCCTGGGCATTGTCGAAGCGGCCGTGATGCCGGCCATGCTGATTTTCATCAGCAACTGGTTCACCCGCAAAGAGCGCTCGCGGGCCAATACCTTCCTGGTGCTGGGCAACCCGGTGACCGTATTGTGGATGTCGGTACTGTCCGGCTACCTGATCCAGGCCTGGGGCTGGCGCGAAATGTTCATCATTGAAGGCGCGCCAGCGGTGCTCTGGGCCTTCGTCTGGTGGCGCATGGCGCGAGACAGGCCTGAACAGGTGAACTGGTTGACGCCACAGGAAAAAGCCCGACTGGCCGCGACCCTGGCTGATGAACAGAAAGGCATGCAGCAAGTGCGCAATTACCGTCAGGCGTTTACCAGCCCTGTGGTGATCCAGTTGTGCTGTGTGCATGCGCTGTGGAGCATTGGCGTGTACGGTTTTATCATGTGGCTGCCGAGCATTATCAAACAGGCAGCGGCGGCGGACATCGTGACAGTTGGCTGGCTAAGCGCAGTTCCTTATGTCGCAGCGGTAGCGACGATGCTGGCTGTGTCCTGGGCTTCGGACAAAACCCAGCAGCGCAAACCCTTCATCTGGCCGCTGCTGGCCCTGGGGGCGCTGGCCTTCTTCTGCTCGTTCCTGCTCGGGTCTTCACATTTCTGGTTGTCGTTTGCTTTGCTGACTATTGCCGGTGCTGCACTTTACGCACCTTATGGGCCTTTTTTCGCACTGATACCGGAGATTATTCCTTCGAACGTGTTCGGCGGAGCCATTGGCCTGATCAATGCCTGTGGCGCCCTGGGGGCCTTTGTCGGCTCCTGGATCGTGGGCTACCTGATCGGCCTTACCGGCAATCCGGGGGCGGCGTATATCTTTATGACGGCCGGGGTGCTGTCTTCGGCATTGCTGATGGCCTGGGTGAAAGTGCTGCGCTAGACATATTCAGCTTTGAGAGTGTTTCTCAAAGGGGTGACAGCGAAACAGGGAATGTTATACAGTATCAGTACTTTATAACATTCCCTTGCCAGCGACCCTTCAATGACCCTCCCTACTCCCCCCTTGAATCAGCGCCTGCTGTCCATCGATGCCCTGCGGGGCCTGGTTATCCTCTTTATGCTGCTGGACCACGTGCGCGAGACATTCTTCCTGCACCGGCAAGTAGCCGACCCGATGAATATCGAGATCACCGACCCTGCACTGTTCTTCAGCCGTACCCTGGCCCATCTGTGTGCGCCGGTGTTTGTCTTGCTGACCGGTCTGTCGGCGTATCTGTATGGCGAAAAGTATCAGGGCAAACGCGATGTTTCGGCGTTCCTGTTCAAGCGCGGGCTGTTTCTGGTGCTGCTGGAGTTCACTCTGGTCAACTTCGCCTGGACTTTCCAGTTGCCGCCGTCGGTGATCTACATGCAGGTCATCTGGGCCATTGGCGTCAGCATGATCGCCCTTGCCGCCCTGGTGTGGCTGCCACGCCCGGTCTTGCTGATACTTGGCCTGGGAATCATCGCCGGGCACAATCTGCTGGATAACCTGCATTTTGCGGCGGGCTCGATGATGCATGTGCCCTGGGCGATTTTGCATGATCGCGGCTGGATTGAAGTGGGCGACAGCTTGCGCATGCGCACGTCTTATCCGGTGTTGCCGTGGATCGGCGTGATTGCTCTGGGTTATTGCCTGGGCCCCTGGTTCACCCGCTCCACCCCGCCAGCCCTGCGCCAGCGCTATCTGTTGCTGGCGGGCAGTGGCGCCCTGCTCGGCTTTATGCTGCTGCGTTTGTTCAATGGCTATGGCGAAGCCCCCTGGGCAAGCCATGACTCCGCCATGCACAGCGTGATGAGTTTTTTCAATATCACTAAATACCCGCCTTCGCTGTTGTTTCTCGCCTTGACCCTGGGTGTGGGCCTGTTGCTGTTGCTGACGTTTGAGCGGGCGCAACAGCGCAAGTGGATCAGCACCCTGGCCGTGTTTGGCGCAGCCCCGATGTTTTTCTATCTGTTGCATCTGTATGCACTCAAAGTGCTGTACCTGGCCAGTGTTGCCCTGTTTGGCTTGAATCAGGGCAACTATTTCGGTTTCGACAGTATCGGGGCGGTGTGGTTAACGGCCGTGCTGCTGGCCATTTCGTTGTATTTGCCGGTGCGCTGGTTCGCCAACTTGAAAGCCCGCCGGCGGGATATCACCTGGCTCAAGTATTTCTGATTCTGACGGCGCCCCCCTTTGCCCAACAGGATCGATTATCATCTCGCCGCCGGTCCCCCCTAGCGGGGGGTTAAAAGGGAATCCGCAGTGCTTTTTCAGCACCCAACGGAACTGCCCCCGCAACTGTAGATGACGAGCCTGCTCCAAGATTGCCACTGGGATACCCCCCGGGAAGGCTGGAGCAAGCGATGACCCATCAGTCAGGAGACCTGCCGGCAAAGTCCACACACTAACCGGCGGGGTGTCCGGGGAGGCATCCTGCTTTGTACTGTTGCTGCAGCAGTACCCGATGATGCATTCCCGTCCGTGCACCTATGCCCCGTGTACGATCAAATGGAGATTGCATCATGCTGTTGCACCGCGTTGTTACGCTCATGGTCACGCTGGCCTTGCCGGCCCTGGCTCATGCGACCCCCACGCAATACCCCCTGACCCTGCAGAACTGCGCCACCCCGCTGACGTTTGAGCATGCCCCCAAAAGCGCGGTAACCATTGGCCAGGCCGGCACCGAAATGCTCTATGCCCTGGGCCTTGGTGACAGGCTGGTGGGTACTTCTTTGTGGTTCAACGATGTCCCCGTGCAATACCAGGCACAGAACGACAAGGTTGAGCGCCTGGCCGACAATGACCCGAGCTTTGAAGCCGTCATTGGGAAACGCCCGGAGCTGGTGGTCGTGCAGCTGGAGTGGATGGTGGGGCCGCAGGGTGTGGTGGGCACCCGCGAGCAGTTTCACGAACTGAAGATACCGACTTACCTGATGCCTTCTGACTGCGAGGGCAAAGACAACCTGGTTGGCGCCGACGGCACGCGCATGCAGCCATTCAGTATCGACACTGTCTACAAGAGCATCAGCCAGCTGGCAGAGATCTTCGATGTGCAGGCGCGCGGTGAACAACTGAACAACCAGCTCAAGGCGAGCCTGGAAAAATCCATTGCCTCGCTCAAGGGCAAGGACCTGAGCGCCACCAGTGCGCTGTTCTGGTTCTCCAGTGCGGACATGGATATCGACCCATATGTTGCCGGGCGCAAGGGTATCCCCGACTTTATGCTCAACACCCTGGGCGTGCGCAATGTGGTGGAGTCCGATGAAGAATGGCCAACTGTCGGCTGGGAAACCCTGGCCAAGGCCAACCCGACATTTTTGGTCATCGCGCGCATGGATCGCCGACGCTTCCCGGCGGATGACGTCGAGAAAAAACTTGAATTCCTGCGTACCGACCCGGTAACCCGCAATATGGATGCCGTGAAAAACAACCGCATCATTGTCCTCGATGCCCACGGGATGCAGGCCAGCCTGCGCCTGTTCGACGGCATCGAAACACTCGCAACTGCGATCAGCCGCCACGACCTGCCTAAATGACTGCACGGTTGATCACTGCCTTCGCCGCCTGTACAGCACTGCTGCTGGCTGTACTCGCCGGGGTCGCTATCGGTGAAACTCCGATCGCACCCGATGTGGTGCTGCAGGTACTGGCCAACAAACTGTGGGGCGCCGGGCATGCACTGGACCCGATCGACGAAGGCATTGTCTGGAACTATCGCCTGACCCGAGCTCTGGTGGCCGCGGCCTGCGGTGCGGGGCTGGCCATCTGCGGCGTGGTATTGCAGTCCTTGCTGCGCAACCCGCTGGCCGACCCCTACCTGCTGGGCATTTCTGCCGGGGCGTCCACAGGTGCCGTTGTGGTCGCGGTGCTTGGCCTGGGCGCCGGGGCCATTTCACTGTCGGCCGGGGCCTTTGCCGGGGCGATTTGCGCCTTTGCCCTGGTTATTCTGCTGGCACGGGCCAGCGGGCCCTCCGGTGTAAGTGCCCAGATCATCCTGGCAGGCATTGCCGGTTCTCAGTTGTTCAACGCAATCACTGCCTTCCTGATCACCAAATCGGCCAGTTCCGAGCAGGCTCGCGGGATCATGTTCTGGTTGCTGGGCAACCTCAGTGGCGTGCGCTGGCCTTCGGTATGGCTGGCAGTGCCTGTTGCGGTGCTGGGGCTGGCGGTGTGCCTGTGGCATCGACGGGCGCTGGATGCGTTCACCTTTGGTGCTGACTCTGCGGCCTCATTGGGTATCCCGGTGCGCCGGGTGCAGCTATTGCTGATCAGTTGTACGGCGCTGGTGACGGCGGTGATGGTGTCGATTGTAGGCTCCATCGGTTTTGTCGGGCTGGTCATTCCCCACGCCGTGCGCTTGCTGGCCGGTACCGGGCATGGCCGCCTGCTGCCCGTCAGCGCCCTGGGCGGGGCCTTGTTCCTGATTGCCGCCGATGTGCTGTCACGCACCTTGATAAAAGGCCAGGTGATTCCCGTCGGCGTGGTCACTGCCCTGGTGGGCGCGCCCGTATTTGCGCTGATCCTGATCGGCCGGAGACATGCACGATGACGGTACTGAGTTGTAGCAACCTGAGTTACCGCGTGGGTGATACCCAGCTGTTGCAGGGCATCACCCTCAGTGTGCAGCGCGGCGAAACCCTGGGGATAGTCGGGCCCAACGGCTCCGGCAAGTCCACATTGCTCAAGCTGCTGGCCAACCTGCGGGTGCCCGGCCAGGGCCAGATTTTACTGCACGGGCAAGCGCTGCGCAAAATGAGCCAGCGCAACATTGCGCAAACCCTGGCGGTGGTCGAGCAGCATGCCGACACCCACGACAGCATTGGCGTTTTTGATGCCGTCGCGCTGGGCCGTACACCCTGGCTGTCGGCGCTAAGCCCGTGGTCAGCCGGGGACACGGCCATTGTCGAGCAGGCACTGGCCGATGTGGATGCTACGCATCTGCGCAACCGTACCTGGCGCGGGCTCTCGGGTGGTGAGCGACAACGCGTGCATATCGCCCGGGCCCTGGCCCAGCGCCCGCAAATCCTGTTGCTGGATGAGCCCGCCAATCATCTGGATATCCAGCATCAGCTGGCCATATTAAAAACCATACATGCCCTGCCCGTGACCACCCTGATCGCCATGCACGACCTCAATCAGGCCCTGAGCTGTGATCGCCTGGCGATTCTTGAACGTGGCCGCTTGATGGCGCTTGGTAAACCCCTTGAAGTCCTGACCACGCAACGGCTGCAGAGCACATTCGGGGTACAGGCGCATTACCTGACTGACCCTTTTGACGGCGCGCAGATCCTGCGTATGTGCGTTTGAATACTATTTAAGAGAGCCACCCATGCGTATTTCATCCCTTACCCTGCTGCTGACCACTGCCCTGCTCTGTACTTCGACACTGGCACAAACCCACGAAGTGAAAATGCTCACCCGCAGTGCCACGGCCGGTATGGTCTATGAACCGGATTACCTGCAGATCGCCCCCGGCGACACGGTCAGGTTCATCCCCACACAAAGCGGCCACAATGCGGCCACACTGCCCGGACTGCTGCCTGAAGGTGCGCAACCGTTCAAGGGCAAGATCAACCAGGAGGTAGAGCAAACCTTCAGCGTGCCCGGCCTCTACGGCATTCAATGCACCCCGCACCTGGCCATGGGCATGGTCATGCTGATTCAGGTGGGCGAACCTTCTGCCGAGCCCCCGGTGCTGCCCGCCACGTTACCCAAACGCGCACTGGACCGTTTGACTGCTGCACTGCAACAGCAGCAGGTGGCGAAATGAGTGCCGTGGGTACGCGCTCCGCGATCCTGATCGCCCTCGCCAGCCCCCTGGCCGTGGCGGAGTCGGCCCAGGAGCAAGCCAAGGGCTTTATTGAAGACAGCACCTGGAGTGTGGTCAACCGTACGGTCTACGACAGCCGTGAGTATCGCCACGGAGCCAGCAACAGCGGCGCACGCAATGCCTATAAATCGCGCTCCGATCGCAATGGCTATGCCGAAGAGTGGGCCTACGGCTTGATGGGCACCTTGCAATCAGGCTTTACCCAGGGCCTGATCGGTGTCGGGGTGGATGCCCACGCCTATATGGGCCTCAAGCTGGACAGTGGCGGCGGTCGCGCCGGCAAGGCCCGCCTGCTTGGGCTGGACAACGACGGCTACCCCAAGGACAACTACGGCCGAGGTGGCGCGGCGCTCAAGCTGCGTATGTCCAACACGGTGCTGTCCTGGGGTGAGCAGCGGGTCAAGACCCCGGTGTTCAGCTCATCCGACAGCCGCTTGCTGCCGGAAACGGCCACGGGGGTGTTCCTCACCAGCAACGAGTTCAATGCCCTTAAAATGGTCGGTGGGCATTTCACCGAAAGCACCGACCGCAATGCCAGCAGCCACAATCAGGGCTTTGTGGTCAATTATTCCAATGGCCCCAAAGGCAATGCATTCGACCTGGCCGGGCTGGTGTATACCCCGAGCAAAAACCTCAGCGCCAGCCTTTACACCTCGCGCTACGAAGACACCTGGAACCAGCATTACCTGGGCGCCGTCTTCAGCCACGCGCTGGATGAAAACCGCTCGCTGTCGCTGAACCTCAACCTGTACCGCACAACCGATGAAGGCAAGGCGCTGTCGGGCAATATCGATAACACCACCTGGAGTTTGCTGAGCACCTATGCCCAGGGCCCGCACAGTTTCAGCGTGGGCTATCAGAAAGTGCATGGCAACACGCCATTTGATTATGTGACACGGGGCGCGATTTTCCTGACCAATGCGGTCCAGCTATCTGACTTCAACGCACCTAACGAACAATCATGGCAAGCGCGTTACGACCTGGCGATGACACCCTGGGGTATGCCGGGGCTGGTGTTCAGCGCAGCGTATGTGCGAGGTAGCCAGATTGACGGCAGCCATGTGGATCCGCGGGGCGGCTATGCGTACCTGGGCTATGGCAAAGGCGGAAAGCACTGGGAACGGGATCTCGAAGCGCGCTATGTGGTGCAGAGCGGTGCAGCCAAGGGCACCATCATGTCATTGCGACATAATGTCCATCGCGGCAATACCGCACAGGCCGAACTGGATGCGGACCAGATACGCCTGGCGGTCGAATACCCGCTGACGGGCCGGTTTTAGGTAAACCAACCGTAGCAGCTGCCGAAGGAACGAGGCTGCTGCTACGGCGTTTAACTGCGAATCAGTGCATCGAACCATGATCGTGGTGCATCGGCATGCTATTGAGTGCACGCGCCTCGGCCTTCACCTCAATCTGTTCCTTGACCCCTTTGCTGTCTTCAACAATAAGGGTCAAAGGTACCTGGTCACCGGCTTTGACCTGATTGACCAGGTCAATCAGCATCACATGGTAGCCCTCAGGTTCGATGGCCACGCCCTTGCCCGCCGGTAGCGCTACCGATGTCACTGGCTGCATGCTCATCACGTCGTTTTGCATCTTCGATTCGTGGATCTGTACGGTCTTGGCTACCGGAGAACGGACTTCAACCAGCTTGCTGTCGGTGCTCGAAGTAATGTGCATAAAGGCACCGGTCGAAGGCTGACCGGCCACGGTGGCGCGCACCCAGGCATCATCAACAACGGTTTGCGCAGAAACGTGCAGGCTCATGCCCAGCAGTGACAACAGTAGATACTTAACAGGCTTCATAGGGTTGGCTCATTCCAAAGTGCACAGGATTAGCAGACTGACATCACGGTGAGCAGGTCTTCGGCACACTGCTTGGCTGACAGTGAAGGCGACAGGCCAAGACGCAACACACCACGGGAATCGAAAACGAAACTGGTTGCGGTGTGAGACAGGGTGTAAGAGTCACCGGTAGGGATCTTCTCGTAAAACACCTTGAATTCCTTGGCCGTAGCCGCGGTTTCTTCCAGGGTGCCGGACAAGGCAATAAAGCTCGGGTCAAAGGCTTTTACATAGGCATCAAGCATCGCCGGCTTGTCGCGCTCCGGGTCCAGGGTGATAAACACCACCTGCAAGCGGTCGCCGTCGGGGCCCATCATTTTCTTCGCCTGGGCGGCACGGGCCAGGGCGGTCGGGCACACGGCCGGGCACTGGGTAAAGCCGAAGAAAATCATCGGCATCATCCCGCGAAAACTACCCAGCATCATCTCGTTGCCTTGAGCATCCCTGAGCTTGAACTTGCGCCCGAGGATTTCATTGCTGAGGTCTTTGCCGTACTTGTATGACAAACCGCTGCCAGGGTCGCAACCTGCGATCAAGCCCAGGCTGAGCAAGCCAAGACCGGTGACTACGCGGCGGCGAGTCAGTAAATCATTCATGTCAGGTTCCTTTAAGCGGCCTTTTCCAACGGAAAAGGCCTTTAACCTGCGTATTATCAGGCAGGTGTGTACGCTGCCCGATGCCAGGAGTGACCGGCTTGGCGCGCACGATTGCTGTGGGGTAGACGTGTTGCATGGGCGCAGAATTTACCACTGTCGCTAGGCTGTCGCACGGCAGTCACGCCCCTCAATGGTGCACTACAGCGCCGGCAGCCTGTAAAACCGGGGGATGCAGCAATGCCTGCGACAAATCGACACAGGCATGATTTCTGGCGGATTCAGCGCTTTGCACTATGGGCAATCACCTGTCGCACCGTTATAAACAGCAACGCAGACAACACGGCATACAGGCCAAAGAGCCAGGCCGCAGCATTGGCGGCACCCTCCACGCCACCCGGAGCGGATAAACCGGCCATATTGGCAATCATCCCCGCCAGTGCCGCGCCAATCGCCGTGGCAATCAGTTGCACGGTGGTAATGGACGCACCGGCAATGTCCTTTTCGCTTTCAGGCACATTGGCCAGTACTCGGGTAAGCAGATGCGGCCACGCCAGCCCGATCCCTGTACCGACGCCGATCATTGCCAGGGAAACGCCGGTCAGGCTGATCAATGAACTGCCGCTTTGCGGCACACAGACAGCCGCCAGTGCCAGCCCAGACACCACAAATACGGGGCCGCAGCAGATTGCCCGGTTGGCAGATGCCAGCGCCATGCCGCTGCTGTAAAGCGCACCAAGGGTCCAGCCGCCCGCCATCAGTGCTGCAATATAGCCCGCCACCAGCGGGGTTTGCAGATGCAAAACCTGCAAGAAGTACGGTACAAACACTTCGCTGGTCATGCCAATGACCATCAGGCTCATCGACAGATAGATCGGCAATAGCGCACTGCCAGGGTTCAGGCTGTGCTTGGGCAACATGCGGTGCCTGTCGCTGCTTTCAACACGGTACACGGCATACAGCAGTACCAGCCCGATCACCAGCCCAAGCGCGTTATACAGCGGCGATGGCTTGATGCTGCCCAGGGCAATCGCCATCACCACGCCAGTCAACAGCAACAGTTGCAGCCAGGGCAAGACCAGACGAGGTGATGCCTCGGCGCTTTTTCCGGGCAGCATGGCCCAGGCCAGCAGCATAAACAGCAGGGTCACCGGG
Source organism: Pseudomonas sp. FSL R10-1339 (assembly GCF_009600545.1). NCBI lineage: Bacteria > Pseudomonadati > Pseudomonadota > Gammaproteobacteria > Pseudomonadales > Pseudomonadaceae > Pseudomonas > Pseudomonas sp. FSL R10-1339. The sequence continues at coordinate 26,169 of NZ_WIVQ01000025.1, forward strand.
ATCAGTGCCCAGAATGCTGCACGCCAGGCATCGTACTGCGCAAACACCCCGCCAACGGCCGGGCCAATCAAGGTCGCGGCGCCCCACATTCCTGAAATCAGGGCCATTGCCCTTGGCCACAGGGTTTGGTTGAACACCAGTCGGATCATTGAATATGGCAGGGCAAACAACAGTCCGCCGCCAAGGCCTTGAATGGTGCGCCCCAACACCAGCACGGCCATGTCAGGGGCGCTGCTGCACACCCCGCAACCCAGCGCAAAGACCAGCCCGGCGAGGCTATACGCGAGCCTGGGGCCAAGGGCCGACAGGCATTTGGCCGACACTACCGAGCCAATGATCGAGGCCACCACAAACAGTGTGGTGTTCCAGGCGTAATAATCCAGCCCGCCGATATCCTTGACCACCGAGGGCAAGATGGTTGTCACCAGATACACGTTGATGGCATGCAACGCCACTCCGCCTGCCAGTGCCACCGATCGCAGCCCGTTGCGGCCCCATAGCAATGCCGACCATCCCGATGCCGTTGTCATTTCCCTTCCTTGAGTTCCATTTCGATGCAATCAGCCTATTATAAAAGCAAATGCTTTGGTAATTATTTATCCTCCAGGCGGTATGATCCCCCCATAAACCTCATTACCCTGATGGCTTTGTTCTATGCTCGCGACTGACTCCCCTGATGCTGCACGCAACAACGGTGCCACTGCCGAGCGGATCCTGTTTCTGCTGAAAACCCGCGGGCCGCTGAAAACCGCGGATCTTGGGGCAATGCTCGATATCACCCCGGAAGCTGCGCGCCAGCAGGTCCAGAAGCTGGTAGACGGCGCCATGATCGTTGGCTGCCTGATGCCGCCGGTTGGGGCCGGGCGCCCTTCGCAAAAATGGGTGTTGACCGATGCCGCTCAAGCCAGATTCCCCAATACCCATGCGCAGCTCACGGCGCAGTTGATTGATTCAATCAAGCTGATCTACGGCAATGAAGGGATCGACAAAGTGGTCGAGAGCATGGAACTGGCCAATACCCGCGAATACGTTGCAGCCTGTGAGCAAGGGCGAAACCTGCAAGAGAAAGTTCAGGTGCTGGTGGCCATACGCGACAGCGCCGGGTATATGGCGAGCATGGAAGCTGAAGGCGAGAACTGGCTGATCATCGAAAATCACTGCCCGATCTGTGTTGCAGCGCAGCAATGCCAGGGCTTTTGCCGGGCAGAGTTGCAAGTGTTCCAGGCGGCCATCGGGGACTCGGGGCAGGTTGAGCGAACAGAACACATGATCACAGGCAGTCGCCGTTGCGTGTATCGGGTAACCCCTGCTTGACGCGCATTTTTTTCACATAGGCTTCACCTCTCCGCCACTTCCTCCCGATTAACGTGCTGGCCATAACTTACGTCGATAACAGGCGCGCAGATGGAAAGCATGGCTGGCGTTGTACCTTGCAATACCCGCACTCGAGGTGTTGAGCGCTGGGCAATACCCGGTTTGATCCTGGCTTTTGTCGTATTTTATCTTTTGCCGCTGATGAGCCACGGCTTATGGATACCTGACGAAACCCGCTATGCCCAGATCAGCCAGGAAATGCTCCATAGCGGCAACTGGGTAGCCCCACACTTTATGGGCTTGCGCTATTTCGAGAAGCCGGTTGCCGGTTACTGGATGATCGCCATCGGGCAAGCTGTATTCGGTGACAACCTGTTTGGTGTGCGGATCGCCTCGGCACTGAGTACCGGGCTGAGTGTCTGGCTGGCATGGCTGATTGCCGGGCGCCTGTGGCATGACCCGCGCAAGCGTTTTGCCAGCGCACTGCTGTATATGAGTTTTGGACTGGTGGCCGGGCAAGCCGGCTATGCCAACCTCGACCCGCAGTTCACCTTCTGGGTCAACCTCAGTCTGGTAGCACTCTGGTATGCCTTTGACAGCACCACCCGCCGCGCGCGCATCGGTGCCTGGGCCGTGCTGGGCGTGGCCTGCGGCATGGGCTTTATGACCAAGGGGTTTCTGGCCTGGTTACTGCCCGTGTTGATCGCCGCTCCCTATGCCTTGTGGCAGCGGCGCGTCAAGGAAGTGCTGAGCCATGGCCCGTTGGCGATCCTTGTCGCAGTGGCTGTCTGCCTGCCGTGGGCGCTGGCGATCCACCATCAGGAACCGGACTTCTGGCAGTTTTTTTTCTGGAACGAACACGTACGCCGTTTCAGCGCGGCCGATGCACAACATACCCAACCCTGGTGGTTCTACCTGCCGATCCTGTTGGCCGCCAGCCTGCCCTGGGCGGCCTTGCTGCCGAAAACCCTGATGGATGCCTGGAAACACAAGCGCCAACCTGCGATCGGCTTTCTGCTGTTGTGGATGCTGCTGCCACTGGCCATCTTCAGCATGAGCAAGGGCAAGCTGCCCACCTACATCATGCCGTGCCTGCTGCCTTTGTCGCTGCTGATGGGCCGAGCCGTGGTTTCATGGATTGAACAGGCAAAGGGCCGCACCCTGCGTATCAACGGCCTGTTGAATGTGCTATTGGCGGTTGCCGGCCTGGTTGGACTGGCTTACCTGCAATTCAGTCGCCCGGTGTATGAGAACACCGAGGTGTTCAGCCTGTCTCTGGCCTATATCGTGTTGCTGGGCTGGCTGCTTAGCAACGCCCTGCAAGCCCTACGCCCGCTGCTGCTGCTGTGGGCAGCACCTGCGATGGGCATGGGTGTGCTGGTGGCGCTGTTGCCCGCTGCGATGCCGGGAGTGATCATCAACAGCAAAATGCCCGATCAGTTTATTGCCGAGCATGTACAGGAACTGAGTCAGGCCCGCACGCTGCTCAGCAATGACCTGGGCGCGGCATCGGCCCTGTCCTGGCGCCTGGGTCGGCCTGATATCACGCTCTATAACAGCACCGGAGAGCTTAAATATGGTTTGGGTTATGCCGATTCAGCCGGGCGTCAGGTTGATATGGATAGCATCGATCGCTGGATGAAGGAGGCACGTTTACGCGGCTCGGTCGGCGTGGTCATGCGCGCTCATTCGGCACTGGAAACCCACGAAGTCGAGCTGCTGCCGCTGGGTGGCAAGCGCTACGAACGCGGTGATCTCGCGATTTTCATCTTTCCCAAGGTTCAGCCTGAATGACTCTGATCAAACGCTGGAACAGCGAGCAAAAAGGCTTGCTGGTGTTGTTGGCCGTATCTGCCCTGCTCTTGTTGCTGGGCCTGGGTTCACGGGAGCTCTGGGGCCCGGAAACCCGCTGGGCCAATATCGCCCTGCAGATGCTGCAGAGCGGTGATTACCTGGATCCTTATCTGAAAGGCTCGCCCTACTACGACAAGCCCCTGCCCTCGTACTGGCTGATCACGGCAACCGCAAGCTTGATGGGTGGCCTGGGCAACTGGTCCTTGCGCCTGTCATCCGTTATTGCCGCCTGGCTAAGCGTGTGGCTGGTGTACCTGCTCGGCGAGCAGTTGTTTCGCAGGGCACCGGGCTGATCGCTGGCTGGATGCTGGCCACGACCTTCTACTTTGTATTCTGGGCGCGGGTGGCCACGGCGGACATCCTTACGGTGTTCGGCTTGCTGGCGGCAGTCTGGTGGTACTGGCGCGGCCCCGATGACACCCGTCTGAGCCGGTACTGTGTGTTTTTCCTGTTGCTGTCCCTGACCTCGCTGCTCAAGGGGCTGATCGGTTTTATCCTGCCAGGGCTGGTGCTGTTGCCTCATCTGCTAAGTGAACAACGCTGGAAGCGTCATCTGAACCTGCGTTTGCTCCTCGCCCTGGTGGTTGCCGGGGCCGTATATATGCTGCCCTTCGTGCTGTCCCACCTGTATGGCGCGCCCACCTATGGCGAAAGCGGGCTGGAACTGGTGCTACGTGAAAACGTGGTGCGGTTCTTCAACCCCTTTGACCATATGGGGCCGATCTACACCTACCTGATCTACTTGCCGGCCTACACCCTGCCCTGGGCACCATTCTGGATGATCGGGCTGTGGGTGGCCGTACGTCAATGGCGGCATATCGAGCCCAATACGCGGTGGCTGGTGTGGGGGCTGGGTTTGCTGTTTGTATTTTTCACCGCCAGCGGCAGCCGGCGCAGTTATTACGTGTTGCCGCTGGTGCCGTTGGCCCAGCTGCTGGCGGCCTGGTGGGTGACCCAGCGCATGGCGCAAGGCAAAACCAACCCGCGCCGCTGGAACATCGGTTTCGGCATGAGTGCGACGTTACTGCTGTTGGTGCTGGGGGTGTTCTATCCGTGGTCCAACGGCGGCGGCGGGGTTATCCAGTTTGGCCAGGATGTGAAAGCGCGGGCCAGCCAGCAGGCGCCCTGGGATCAGTGGCGCATGGTGATGATTGATGTCGACAACAAACTGCCCATGTATGTGCAGAATGAAGGCGAGCCGTTCTTCTATATCGACCAGAGCCAGGATTACCCTCGCGATGGCGACAGTGCCGGGTTAATGGCCTGGCTGGACAAAACCAGCGGCCAGCATTTCAACCCGCAACGTACGCTGATTTTTGCCCAGTACCGCAGTGGCGATCCCCTGCCCCTTGGCTACTTGAGCATGGATCACCAGACCCTCACCAGCCAGCCGGACAATGGCGACCGGTTGTTGCACAAACGCGAAGGTGGCAGCGTGGTGTATATCCCGCAATTACCCTGACCATACCCTGTGGGAGCGGGCTTGCTCGCGATAGAAGCGACGCGGTGTACCTGTCACGGCGCGTCGATGCAATCGCGAGCAAGCTCGCTCCCACCGGTACTCAGAGAATTCGGTAGAGCAGGCGTTCGATCCGTACCCGGCTTACGCGACGCAGGAACTTGGCCACCGCTGGCGGATAATCAGCCAGGGTTTCCAGGTCCTTGAAGTTGTCGATACGTTGCGTATGGGCAAAGATAGCCTCCAGCTCCTTGCTGCGCGGCTCCAGCAACTCACGGCGTGGGTCGTCGATCAACAGGCCGTTTTCCAGATCCAGGCGGAATGCCCGTGGATTGAGGTTATTGCCGGTCAGCAAGGTGTAGCGGTCATCCACCCACATGCCTTTAAGGTGGTAGGTGTTGTCACCTTCGCGCCACAGATGCAGGTTCAACAGACCGTTGTCGATCATGCGCTGATGGCTCTTGGCGAAGCGGCGCAGGCTCAGCTCATACAGATACGGCAGCGCTGCGATAACCCGAAACGGTTCGCTCGGCGGGATATAGAAGTCGTTGGCGGTCTTGTCGCCCACCACGATATCAATCCGCACTCCACGTTCCAGAGCCCGGTTGATTTCACGAGTCACCGGCAATGGCAGGTTGAAGTACGGGGTGCAGATGGTCAGCTGTTGCTGGCTGCTGGCGATCAGTTCACAAATAACCCGGCTCAGCTGATTGTTTTTACCCACCCCCAGTAGCGGGCTGACCGACAGGCCAAAGTGGCCGACAGTCCCGGCGCTGGTATCGTAGCTGGCTTTTTTCAGGTGGCTGCGAAAGTCCCCGATAGCGCTGCGCAGGCTGCGAGTGGTAGGCAATGTGGGCAGGTCGAGGCGATGCACGGCCTTGCTCTCGATCAGATCATGCTGGACAAAGTGCTGCATGCTGTCAGCCAGCGGCTTGTTGTGCAGCAGGTGGTAACGGTCGAATCGATACTTGTCGAGCTTGTGCAGGTACACGTTGTTCAGGCTTGCACCGCTATAGATCACGCAGTCATCCACGATAAAGCCCTTGAGATGCAGCACCCCGAACAGTTCGCGGGTCTGCACCGGCACGCCATAAATCGGCACTTGGGTGTCGTGGGCTGCGGTTTGTGCCTGATACCAGGCCGCGTTGCCGGGCTGTTTGCCTGCACCGATCAACCCGCGCTGGGCGCGCAGCCAGTCAACCACCACGGCAATTTCCAGCTCGGGGCGCGCGGCCTTGGCGGCGTGCAGGGCATCGAGGATCTCCTGCCCGGCTTCGTCCTGTTGCAGGTACAAGGCCACCAGCGTGATGCGATGGCGTGCACCTGCAATCTGCTCCAGCAGGCAGCGGCGAAAATCCGCAGGGCTGGGCAAGATGCTCAGCGCATCGGCGGACAACGGAAAGCTGCGCAGTTTAGGCAGCAAGGAGCGTTTGAAGAGCGACGGCATAGGGCTCGCTAAGGGTCGAATGCGAAGAGCCGCAAAGCTTACACGATTCTGTGATGTGTAGCCTCAATGCGGGAGCTGGCTTGCCTGCGATGCAAACGACGCGGTCGATCTGGCAAACCACAGCGATGCTTTCGCGAGCAAGCCCGCTCCCACAGGGGGGGATTTAACCCCGGGCCAGGATCAGCAACCGCGCAATATCCCGCGCCCGGTCGGTGAGCAATGGTGCTGCCCGGGCGCAGGCGTCCTGCAGGGTCATCGGGCCGCTGGCAATTGCAAATGCCGCGTTGATGCCGTGCTCATACAGCGCCTGATACCCCTCGCCCAACGTGCCGGCCAATACCACCACCGGGACCCCTTCAGCGCGGGCGATGCTCGCCACGCCAAAGGGGGTTTTGCCGCGCAGGGTCTGGGCATCGAAACGGCCTTCACCGGTGATCACCAGGTCTGCGCCCTTCACCGCTTCTGCCAACCCTACAAGCTCGGCCACTACTTCAACCCCGGCGCGAAACTGCGCGCCGAAGAACGCCTTGGCAGCAAACCCCAGCCCGCCGGCAGCGCCCGAGCCCGGCTCGTGTCGCACATCCTTGGGCAGCACGTTTGCACAGTGATCGGCAAAGTGCCCCAGCGCCTGATCCAGCAAGCGCACCTGTTCGGCGGATGCGCCTTTTTGCGGGCCGAAGATTGCCGAAGCACCGTGCTCGCCACACAGCGGGTTGTTGACGTCGGCGGCAATTTCAAAGCGTACTTCGGCCAGGCGCGGGTCCAGGCCTGACAGTTCGATACGCGCCACATGGGCCAGCGCCAGGCCGCCACGCGGCAGGTGATTGCCCTGGGCATCGAACAAGCCCAGACCCAGGGCCTGCAACGCGCCTGCCCCGGCGTCGTTGGTTGCACTGCCGCCGATAGCCAGGATCACCCTGCGGGCACCGGCGTCCAGGGCAGCCTTGATCAGTTCGCCAGTACCGAAGGTGCTGGTGATGCAGGCATTGCGCTGCTCCGGCTTGAGCAGTTGCAAGCCGCTGGCTTCGGCCATTTCGATGATGGCTGTGTGGCTGTCCCGCAACCAGCCCCAATGGGCCTCGACCGGCGCGCCCAGAGGGCCTTGCACATGATTGCGGCGCAACTGGCCATTACCGGCGGCGACAATCGCTTCGACCGTGCCTTCACCACCATCGGCCATCGGGCATTTGACCAACTGCGCGTGGGGCATGGCATCAGCCAGACCGGCAGCGATCGCATCGGCGACTTTTTCGGCACTCAGACTGTCTTTGAACGAGTCGGGGGCAATCACGATTTTCATGGGGCGCATCTCCAGTTCTTATGCCATCCATGCTGCCAGTAACCGGGCATAAACACGCCAGTCGGGCGCACAAGCAATCACGGGCTTTGTTGTTCATTTGGACAATGCTCAGCTCTGGGGCAGTAACTGCACCCCCAGATAAAGGGCCAGCATGCCATTGAGGCTCAAGGGGTCGACGCCGCTCAATTCCGCGATGCGCTCCATCCGATAACGCAGGCTGTTGCGATGAATCCCCAGCGCATCGGCGCAGGCCTGGCTCTGGCCGTCGTGCTCGCACCAACTGCGCAGTGTGGTAATCAATTGGCCATTGGCGTCCTTGGCCACTACTTTGTGCAGCGGGCCGAGCAGTTCTTCCAATGCATCATCATTGCGATGGCGCCACAGCATTACCGGCAAGCGATAGCGATCAAGGGTTAACAACCGGGTGTGCGGCAGCACATCACGGCCATAGGCCAGCAAATCCCCCACCCGGCGGTAACAGCGGCGCAACCCCTTGAGCGCATCGGCCTGCCCGCCCGCAGCAATGCGCAATACCTGCCAGCCCTGGCCGTCGAGCCTCTCCAGCAAACGCAGATCATCCAGTGCAGCGGTTGCAGGGCGGCACCACAGCAGGGACCCGGTTGCCGGGCACACACACCAGCTGTCCGGGTAGCGTGATTGCAACCAGGCACTCAAAGCCTCGGCACTTTGTCCCTTGCCCAGCTCGAACAGATAGGGGATGCGAGACAGCTGCGGCTTGAGCCCCAGCTGCTGGGCCTCATCAATCAGGCGCGGGGAGTCACCGCCCTCGCTGAGCAGCAAAGCCACCAAGTCATCACAACGCTGGCGTCGCCATTGTTGCTCGGCCTGCTGAAAGCGCTGGCCCACCAGCATTTCGGCGGTCATGCGCACCAGTTCGGCATAGGTGCGCAGCAGCTCGGGCTCGCCAGTCAGGCCCAGCACCCCGATCAGTCGCTGGTCGAGCAGCAGTGGCAAGTTGATACCCGGCTGCACGCCCTTAAGGCATTTGGCCGTTTGTGCGTCGATTTCCACCACCCGTCCATTGGCCAGCACCAATTGCGCCCCTTCGTGCCGGGTATTGATACGCTCGGGCTCGCCACTGCCCAGGATCAGGCCCTGGCTGTCCATAACGTTTACGTTGTAAGGCAAAATGGCCATCGCACGGTCAACGATGTCCTGCGCCAAATCGTGGTCCAGTTCAAACATGGGGTGACTATCCTTGGGTACATTTGTTCACGGGCACAGAGCGCTTGGCGAAATGCTGTGCGACAGCACAAAGACAGCAGCGTTGTGGTGACCGAGACTCAAGCTGCGGTCAACGTTACCCCTGGATCGTGAAAAAACATAATAAAGAGAGACATAAGATGTCACAGAGCGCCACCGCATCGCTGATCAGCGATGACGATAAAAACGCCATCTACAAACGCATCACCCTGCGCTTGATTCCGTTTATTTTTATCTGCTATCTGTTCAATTACCTCGACCGGGTAAACGTTGGCTTTGCCAAATTACAGATGCTTGACGCCCTCAAGTTTAGCGAAACGTTCTGCGGCCTGGGTGCCGGGATCTTCTTTATCGGCTACGTCTTGTGTGGCGTACCGAGCAATCTGGCCCTGACCCGATTCGGCCCCAGGCGCTGGATTGCGGTGATGATGATCAGTTGGGGCACACTGTCGACCTGCCTGATGTTTGTCACCACGCCTACTGGCTTCTATACCCTGCGCCTGCTGACCGGCGCGGCTGAAGCGGGCTTTTTCCCGGGCGTGGTGCTGTATCTGTCGCAGTGGTTCCCGACGTTTCGTCGTGGCCGGATCATGGCGCTGTTCATGTGTGCCATTCCTGTTTCGGGCTTGATCGGTGGGCCGTTTTCCGGCTGGATCCTCAGCCACTTCGCTGCAGGCCAGGGCGGCCTTGCCGGCTGGCAGTGGATGTTCCTGCTGCAAGGCGTGCCTACGGTGTTGCTGGGCGGCCTGGCGATCTACCTGCTCAGTGACAGTTTTGCCAACGCCAAATGGCTGGGTGCCCACGAGCGGGCGGTACTGGAAGCCGACCATCGCCTGGACGCGGACAGCAAGCCGGCCTCTTCCACCGATTCGCTGCTGGCAGTGTTCAAAAACCCGGCCATCTGGGCCTTTGGCCTGATTTACTTCTGCATCCAGAGTGGCGTGTACGCGATCAACTTCTGGCTGCCGTCGATCATCAAGAACCTGGGTTTCAGCGACACCCTGGTGATTGGCTGGATCAGCGCCATTCCCTACCTGCTGGCAGCGGTATTTATGCTGCTGGTCGGGCGTTCTGCCGACTTGCACAAGGAACGCCGCTGGCACCTGGTGGTGCCGATGCTGATGGGTGCACTGGGGCTGGTGATTGCGGTGAATTTCGCCACCCAGCCGGCCATAGCGATTCTGGGCCTGACCATTGCCACCATGGGCGCACTGACCGGTTTGCCGATGTTCTGGCCGGTACCGACGGCGATGCTCAGCGCAGGGGCGGCCGCAGGCGGCCTGGCACTGATCAACTCAATGGGGCAAATGGCCGGTTTCCTCAGCCCGTATCTGGTGGGTTTTGTCAAAGACGCCACCGGTTCCACTGACGTGGCGCTGTACTTGCTGGCAGCGGTCATTGTGGGTGGCAGCCTGCTGGCCCTGCGCATGACCCGTGGAATCAAAAACGCATAATCAAGCACAACCTGTGGGAGCCGGGTTTGCCTGAGATGCAGACGCCGCGGTCTGACAGACAGACCGCGGCGTCTGCATCGCAGGCAAACCAGCTCCCACTGATTATCTGGCGCCCACAATCAATCAAGCATTTGCCCTGCAGCGCGCAGAGCCTCAAGCTACGCACTTCTAATAATCAAAATGCGTGTTTCAACGAGGCTGTTGTGTCCAAAGGTATTGTTCTGTCTGTTCTGGCATCGAGCCTGTTCGGTGTCATGTATTACTTCACATCCCTGCTCTGGCCCTTGAGCGGCGCCGAGATCTTCGGCTGGCGGATGCTCCTGACCCTGCCCTGCATGACCCTGTTCATGTGTTTTTCCGGCGATTGGCGGTTAGTGCCGGTGATTTTCTCGCGGCTGCGCCAACAACCGAAATTCCTTGCCGTGCTGTTGGCGTCCAGTGCCCTGGTGGGCGTGCAACTCTGGCTGTTTCTGTGGGCACCGCTCAACGGCCACAGCCTGGACGTTTCGCTGGGTTACTTCCTGTTGCCGCTGACCATGCTGCTCACCGGGCGCCTGGTGTATGGCGAGCAGTTGTCCCATCTGCAAAAAATCGCGGCTGCGCTGGCAACCCTGGGGGTTGCCAACGAGGTGTATCGAGTGGGTGGGTTCTCCTGGACCACATTGGTGGTGGCCATCGGGTACCCCTTGTACTTCGTGCTGCGCAAGCGCTCAGGCACCGACAACCTCGGCGGCCTGTGGGTCGACATGTTGCTGTTGATGCCGGTGGCCTGGTGGTTTGTGCAAAGCGGCGAACAAGGCTTTGATGTGGCCAGCCATCGCCCGGCACTGTACGCGCTGATTCCGGTTCTGGGAGGCATCAGTGCCCTGGCCCTGATCAGCTATATCCTCGCCAGCCGCATGCTCGCATTCAGCCTGTTTGGCCTGCTCAGTTATGTCGAACCGGTATTGCTGGTGCTGGTGGCGTTACTGCTGGGTGAAAGCATCAGCGCCGGGCAATGGCTGACCTACCTGCCGATCTGGCTGGCCGTGCTGGTGTTGATTTTTGAAGGCTTCAAGCATCTGGTACGCCAGCGCCGTTCTGTGTAAACAGTGGGAGCGAGCCTGCTCGCGAAGGCATCACTGCGATTTCCTGCAATGCTCGCGTTGCCTGCTTCGCGAGCAGGCTCGCTCCCACAATCTGCCCTTTTGCACCGTAACAGCCCACCGTTAATCAGTTTTTTTCAAAACACGAACGCACGTTTTAAACGACTTTGGCCCAGTAATTGCTTGCGATTTTCAAAGTTAAACATCACCAACAAGAATTACTCCCAAGTAACTGGTTTAAAAGGCGTTTGCCAATGACCGCCAACAGCCTCAAGCTATGCGCCCACTCACACGAGTAACGTTGTAGATCCATTGAGGTTGTTGTGTCTAAAGGCATTGTTCTATCGATTTTGGCTTCCTGTCTGTTTGGCGTTCTGTACTGGTTCACTTCCCTTCTCTGGCCCCTCGATGGCCAGGAAATCTTCGGCTGGCGAATACTGATCTCGCTGCCCTTCATGACCCTGTTTATCTGCCTCTCTGGCGACTGGAAATGGGTTCCTATAATTTTCAAACGCTTACGCGATAAACCTCTACTGATTCCTTGCGTGCTGCTTACCAGTTTCCTGGTCGGTCTACAGCTGTGGATGTTTATGTGGGGGCCGCTCAATGGACACGGTCTGGATGTGTCGCTGGGTTACTTCCTGTTGCCCCTGACAATGATCCTCACCGGCCGCATTGTGTACGGCGAGCACCTGTCGCACCTGCAGAAAATCGCCACGGCCCTGGCCGTGGTCGGTGTGGCCAATGAGCTGTATCGCACCGGCGGCTTCTCCTGGACGACCCTGGTGGTGGCCATCGGCTACCCGATGTACTTCGTGCTGCGCAAGAAGATCGGCATCGACAACCTGGGTGGCCTCTGGCTGGACATGTTGCTGATGGTTCCGGCGTCCCTGTGGTTTGTGCTGGCAGGGCCGCATATCGACCTTGGCGAGCAACGCCAGGCACTGTATGCGCTGGTGCCGCTGATGGGCATTATCAGTGCTGCGGCAGGCTTCTCGTACATCCTGGCCAGCCGACTGCTGCCCTTCAGCTTGTTTGGCTTGCTCAGCTATGTCGAGCCGGTGCTGCTGGTCGCTGTCGCCCTGTTGCTGGGCGACAGCCTGGAAGAGGGCCAATGGCTGACCTATGGCCCTATCTGGCTCGCGGTGGTCGTGCTGATTATTGAAGGCTTGAAGCATGTGAGTCGCCAGCGACGTTCCATCTAGGTCGCAGTCTCCTTCTTCAGGCCGGCAACCAGAGCTTGAAGCGGGCGCCGCCCAGAGGCGATTGTTCGACATTCAGCGTCCCGCCCTGCGCTTGCAGGGCGCGACGACTGATCGCCAGGCCCAGGCCGAAGCCCCCGGTTGCCCGGTCGCGACTGCGATCCAGGCGGTAGAACGGCTCAAAAATTCGCTCGCGTTCCTGTTCGGGAATGCCGATGCCATCGTCATCTACCCACATCTCACAGCCTTGCGCAGTGACGCTTACACCCACCTGAATTCGTCGGTCGCAATAACGCATGGCATTGCGCAACAGGTTTTGCAGCGCCCGGGCAGTCAGGTGCGGATCAAGGGCAAAACGCTCTTGAGCACCGTGTAACAACACATCCAGCACGATTTCGGGCGCTTCGAGCTCCTCATCGAAACTGCCGAGGATGCTGTCGATAAACTCGTCCAGCGAGACCTCTACCCTTTCCGGCATCAAAGCCGGGTTTTGCAGGCGGCTGAATGACAGCAGCTCAAGCACCAGCCCATCCAGTTCGCGAATATGCCCCACCAGCACTTGCAGGCGCTCACGGCTAGCCCGGGGCAAGTCGTCGCACAAAACCAGGGCCAGGCCGAAGTCCAGGCGCGTCAATGGCGTACGCAACTCGTGGGATACCGCATTGAGCAGGTCCCGCTGCTGGTTGAGCAGGTGCTCGACATCCTGCGCCATGGCGTCGAACACCGTGGCCAGGCCGTGAATATTGGAACGTTGGGAGATCTGCGTACGCTCGCTGAGTTGCCCCTGACCGATACGTGCCGCGGTCAGTTTGAGTCGCTCCAGGTCGCGCCAGTGCGGTCGCAGCCAAAGCAGCAAGCCACCGAGCATGGCGGCACCGATCAGTACGTTGATGCTCCAATACAGCACATTCATGTCAAAGGGGTCTGGCGGCATGACCCATTCGATTGCAACCTGATCGTCCAGCGGTGAAACCACCAGCGTACGCCAGCCCCACTCGCCAATGCGCAAGACGCCCTGCCCCTGCTTCAACTGCTGTTGCTCGTCGGCAGTGAACTTGGCATCGCTAATGGGCAGCAGATTGACCCGTATCGGCTGGAACTGCGTGTCGATTTCTCGGGCGAGTTCAGGCCATTGCTCAGGGGGCAGATGATGGAACTGTTTGACCAGCAAGGCCTGCATGCCCCGCGACATGTCGATGTTGTAGTTCATGAAGCGCTCATGAAACAGCGACACGATCACCCCGGGGATCAGGTAACTGGCCGTGGCAAACGTCACGATGGTCACCAGATACAGGCGTATCAGAATCTTGAGCATGGATTCAGCATTCCCATTCCGAGCGACTGAACAGGTAGCCCTTGCCCCATACGGTCTTGATCTTGCGCGCTTCGCCGGCGCAGTCATCGAACTTGCGCCGCAGCTTGGAAATGGCCACATCGACCGAGCGATCAGTACCGTTGAACTCAATGCCACGCAGACGCTGCAGAATCTGGTCACGGCTCAGCACTTCGCCGGCATGCCGGGCCAGCACCACCAGCAGGTTGTACTCGCCGCTGGACAACTCGATCATCTGCCCGCGCCAACTGACGGTGCGTTCCGACAGGTCGATGCACAGGTTGCCGATAACGATACGGTCACTGGCTACTTGCGGCTCGGCCAGGCTGCTGCGACGCAAAAGAGTGCGTACCCGGGCCAACAACACCCGTGGCTCGCAAGGTTTTGTCACATAATCGTCGGCCCCCATCTCTAGCCCCAGCACCTGATCATGGCTATCGTCGCGGGCTGTCAACATCAGGATCGGCAGGCTTGCTGACTCGGTACGGAGCAAACGGCAGACTTGCAGGCCATCAAGGCCTGGCAACATCAGGTCAAGAATGACCAGGTCAGGCGGGTTGCTTCTCGCCCTGTCACAGACTTGATCACCTCGGGCAATCACGCTGACTTGATAGCCATTGCGCTCCAGATAGCTGGCAATCAGCTCCGAAAGTGCGGCATCGTCTTCGACCAGCAAAATAGTGGGCATAATAACTGCTTACAACCGGGGGAAACCCGAAGGATATACAACCTGGCAGGGATAGCCGCATAACCTTCACACTTTTTCACACTCCCTCTACATAGCTTCACAACGCCCCTTGCGTGCTGCGCTTAGCATGCCAAACAGAAACATCCCGCATATTTCAGAAGGCACGATCGTTGAAAAAGCTCTTCGCCCCTCTATTTCTCACGGCCCTGGCCCTGGCCATCAGTGCCTGTGACAAAAGTCCGGTCGCTGAAACCCGACCTCCTTTGGCCAAAGTGCGCAGCGAAGTCATCGCTACGGCGCCGCTGTCGGTCAATAACGAATTGAGCGGGCGCGTGGTCGCCCCGCGCGTGGCGCAAGTCAGTGCCCGTGTTGCAGGCGTGGTGCTCAAGCGCGTGTACATCGAAGGCAGTGAAGTCAAACAGGGCGACGTGCTGTTTTTGATCGACCCTGCACCGTTTCAGGCCGATCTGGACAGCGCTCAGGCAGCATTGCGCAAATCCGAGGCAGTGGCCCTGCAGGCAAAACTGCAGGACCAGCGTTATGCCGAGCTGATCGGCATCAATGCCATCAGCCGCCAGGATCATGACAACGCACGGGCAGCGGCCCAGCAGGCCAACGCCGATGTGGCTGCCAACAAGGCCGCCGTCCAGCGGGCAAAACTGAACCTGGGCTATGCCACCGTGACCGCGCCGATTTCCGGGCGCATTGGCCGGGCGCTGGTTACCGAAGGTGCACTGGTTGGCCAGGGCGAGGTCACGCCAATGGCGCGCATCCAGCAACTGAACCCGATCCATGTCGACCTCACCCAGTCCACCCGCGACCTGGACAACCTGCGTGAAGCTTTCCGCGCTGGCGAATTGCAACAAGTTGGCAAGCAACAGGCCAGGGCCACCCTGATTCGTGACAATGGCAGTCTCTACCCGTTGCCGGGCAAGCTGCTGTTCACCGACGTCACCGTGGACCCGAGCACCGGGCAGATCATTCTGCGCAGCGAGTTCCCCAACCCGGACTACGACCTGTTGCCCGGCAGCTTTGTGCGGGTACGCCTGGAACAGGCCGTCAACAAGGAAGGCATCAGCGTGCCGCAACGGGCAATCCTGCGCGACAGCGCCGGCATCGCCCAGGTGCTGCTGATCGATGCCGACAACCGCGTGCAGCTGCAACCGGTACAACTGGGCGGCGCGCAGAATGATCGCTGGGCGGTCACGTCCGGGCTTAAGGCCGGTGACCGGATTGTCACTGAAGGCCTGCAACACGCCCGCCCGGGCGAACAAGTACAAATAGATGACCCGACACTTCCTCTCGCACACTCCACGGATCGGTGAGCATGCCGCAGTTCTTTATCGACCGCCCGGTCTTTGCCTGGGTCGTTGCGTTGTTCATTATGCTGGCGGGGGCTTTGGCCATCCCGCAGCTGCCCGTCGCCAAATACCCCGATGTGGCACCGCCGCAGGTCGAGGTGTACGCGATTTACCCCGGCGCCTCGGCACAAACCCTGGACGAAAGCGTAGTCAGTCTGATCGAGCAGGAGCTCAACGGTACCGACGGCCTGCTCTATTTCGAATCCCAAAGCAGCCTGGGCAGTGCCAGCATTACCGCGACGTTCAAACCCGGCACTGACCCGGAAATGGCCCAGGTGGATGTCCAGAACCGCCTTAAAGCGGTGGAATCACGCCTGCCCCAGGCGGTTATCCAGCAAGGCTTGCAGGTGGAGAAGATCTCCTCGGGCTTTCTGATGCTGGTGACCCTGACCGCCGACAGCACCAGCACGCTGGACGAGGTCGCGCTAAGCGACTACCTGGCGCGCAACGTGATGAACGAGGTCAAGCGTATCGACGGCGTCGGCAAGGCCCAGCTGTATGGTGCCGAGCGGGCCATGCGCATCTGGATCGACCCGCAGAAGCTGATCGGTTTCAACCTGACCCCAGCGGATGTCAACCAGGCTATTGCCAGCCAGAACGCCCAGGTATCGGCAGGCAGCATCGGCGACTTGCCGGGTCGTTCTACCCAGGAAATAACCGCCACGGTACTGGTCAAGGGTCAGCTCTCAACCCCGCAAGAGTTTGCCGATATTGTCCTGCGCGCCAACCCGGACGGTTCAACCGTGCGCGTCAGCGATGTGGCCCGGGTTGAGATCGGTAGCCAGGAATACCAGTACGGCACCCGCTTGAACGGCAAGTCGGCCAGCGCCTTCAGCGTCAAGCTGGCCCCGGAAGCCAACGCGCTGAATACCGGCAACCTGATTCGCGCCAAGATGGACGAGCTCAGCCGCTACTTCCCGGCCGGTGTCGAGTACACCATCCCCTATGACACCACGCCCTTTGTCAAAGTCTCGATTACCAAGGTCATCTACACCCTGGTCGAAGCCATGGTGCTGGTGTTTCTGGTGATGTACCTGTTCTTGCAGAACATTCGCTACACCCTGATCCCGACCCTGGTGGTGCCGGTGGCGCTGATGGGCACGTTCGCCACGATGCTGGTACTGGGATTCTCGATCAACGTCCTGACCATGTTCGGCATGGTGCTGGCCATCGGCATTCTGGTGGACGATGCCATTGTGGTGGTGGAGAACGTCGAGCGGATCATGGTCAGCGAGGGGTTGTCGCCCCGCGAGGCCACACGCAAGGCGATGACCCAGATCAGCGGCGCGATTGTCGGCATCACCCTGGTGCTGGTGGCCGTGTTTATTCCGATGGCATTCATGCCGGGCTCGGTGGGGGTTATTTACCAGCAGTTCTCGCTGTCGATGGCGACCTCGATTCTGTTCTCGGCATTTCTGGCCCTGTCATTGACCCCGGCGCTGTGCGCAACCCTGCTCAAGCCGATCGCCAAGGGCGAGCATCACGCCAAGGGCGGGTTTTTTGGCTGGTTCAACCGCAAGTTCGAGCACCTGAGCGCAGGTTATGAAAACTGGGTGGTGCATCTGATCAAGCGCAGCGGCCGCTATCTGCTGCTATATGGTGCTTTGCTGGTGGTTCTGGTGTTGTGCTTTGCGCGCCTGCCCTCGTCTTTTTTACCGGTCGAGGATCAGGGTTACATCATCACCGATATCCAGTTGCCACCCGGTGCCAGCCAGAACCGCACAATCAACGTGGTCGAGCAGATCGAGGCCCACAACGCCAGCGAGACCGGCGTGGGCAACACCACGATGATTCTGGGTTTCAGCTTCTCGGGCAGCGGGCAAAACGCGGCACTGGCCTTCACCACCCTGAAGGACTGGTCGCAACGCGGCGCCAAAGACTCGGCGTCTGCCATCGCCGATCGGGCCAACGCTGCCTTCAGTGAAATCAAGGACGCGATTGCCTTTGCCATCTTGCCACCCCCGGTCAGCGGCCTGGGTACGTCCAGTGGTTTTGAGTTCCGCCTGCAAGACCGCGGCGGGGTCGGTTATGACGCCTTGATGCAAGCCCGCAGCGAACTGCTGGCACTGGCGGAAAAAAGCCCGGTGCTGGCCAATGTCCGCGAAGAAGCACTGGCAGAGAGCCCGCAAGTGCAGCTGGAGGTCGATCGCAAGCGCGCCAATGCGCTGGGCATCTCCTTTGCAGACATCGGCGCAGTGCTGTCTACCGCCGTAGGGTCGGCCTATATCAACGACTTTCCGAACCAGGGGCGCATGCAGCGGGTCGTGGTGCAGGCTGAAGGCGACCAGCGCAGCCAGGTCGAAGACTTGCTGAAAATCAATGTGCGCAACGACCAGGGCAAGATGGTACCGCTCTCGGCCTTTGTCGAGGCCCGCTGGATCCAGGGGCCATCGCAGTTGACCCGCTACAACGGTTACCCGGCGATTAGCATCTCCGGCGAGTCGGCTGCCGGCCACAGCACCGGCGAGGCGATGGTAGAAGTGCAGCGTCTGGTCGACCAGTTGCCTGCAGGTCTGGGGCTGGAATGGACCGGCCTGTCCTTGCAGGAGCAGGTTTCCGGGGCGCAGGCACCGGTTCTGCTGGCCTTGTCGCTGCTGATCGTGTTCCTGTGCCTGGCAGCGTTGTACGAGAGCTGGTCGATACCGACTGCGGTGTTGCTCGTAGTGCCATTGGGCGTCCTGGGCGCCGTGCTGGCAGTCACGCTGCGCGGGATGCCCAATGACGTATTCTTCAAAGTAGGCCTGATTACGATTATTGGTTTGTCCGCGAAGAACGCCATCTTGATCATCGAGTTTGCCAAGACGCTGTACGACGAAGGCCATGATCTGGTGGACGCTACCGTGCAAGCCGCCCGCCTTCGTCTACGGCCGATTGTCATGACATCGCTGGCGTTTATCCTCGGTGTAGTGCCACTGGCCATTGCCACGGGGGCCAGCTCGGCCAGCCAGCAGGCCATCGGTACGGGGGTGATTGGCGGCATGATCGTCGCCACCCTGGCAGTGGTATTTGTGCCAGTGTTCTTCGTTGTTGTAATGAAACTGACAAGAAGTAAACCTCGTCAGCGTTAAGCCAGCGCGCTGCGTGCTAAGGTGCTGTATTAACTGGTAACAGGGATTGTTTATGCCGCACCTTGCCCGCACCCATCCTCGCCTTACTGTCGCCACCCTGATCGGGGTGGCAGTAGGCATCTTTGCTCCAGCCTCCACTCTGACCAGCAAATTCCTGCTGGGCTGGAATGCCGGTGTCTGGCTGTATCTGGCAATGACGCTCTGGCTGGTGATCCGTTCCAAAGCCAGTGACGTGAAAAGTACAGCCGAAGTGGAAGATGAAAACGCCAGTATGGTGTTGATCACCGTATGCATTGCTTCGATTGCCAGTCTGGCTGCCGTTACCCTTGAACTGTCAGGCAGCAAGCTCAGCGATGACGATCGCCTGATGCATTACGGTTTTACCGGGCTGACGGTGGTGGGTTCGTGGTTGATGATCGGGGTGATTTTCAGCCTGCATTACGCAAGACTGTTCTATAACAACGAAGGGACTGAGCCGGCGTTGCGCTTCCCTGAAGGGGAACTGAACCCGGACTACTGGGACTTTATGTACTTCTCTTTCACCCTCAGTGTTGCGGTACAAACAGCTGATGTGAGTATCGCTACCCGAGAAATGCGCAAGGCGGTGCTGGGGCATTCACTGCTGGGGTTTTTGTTCAACACGGCCGTGCTGGGGTTTTCGATCAATATTGCGGCGGGATTGTTTTAACCGGGCAGTTCAAAGCCCCTCTCCCTTTGGGAGAGGGGCTTTTAGTCAGCAGCTCTGTTAGTCAGCGCTCAATACGCCACGACGTACCTGGTCGCGCTCGATGGATTCGAACAACGCTTTAAAGTTGCCCTCACCAAAACCGTCATCACCCTTACGCTGAATAAACTCAAAGAACACCGGCCCCATCAGGGTTTCCGAGAAGATCTGCAGCAGCAGACGCTTGTCATCCGAGTCAGAGGAACCGTCCAGCAATATGCCACGCGATTGCAGGGCTTCAACCGGCTCGCCGTGATTCGGCAGACGCCCTTCCAGCATTTCGTAGTAGGTCTCAGGCGGTGCCGTCATAAAGCGCATGCCGATTTTTTTCAGGGCGTCCCAGGTCTTGATCAAGTCATCGCTGAGGAAAGCCACGTGCTGAATGCCTTCGCCATTGAACTGCATCAGGAATTCTTCGATCTGGCCTGCGCCCTTGGACGACTCTTCGTTCAAGGGAATGCGGATCATGCCGTCCGGAGCGGTCATAGCCTTGGAGGTCAGGCCGGTGTATTCGCCCTTGATGTCGAAATAACGAATTTCACGGAAGTTGAACAGCTTCTCGTAGAAGTTGGCCCAGTAAGCCATACGCCCGCGATACACGTTATGGGTCAGGTGATCGATGATCTTGAGCCCGGCACCTACCGGGTGGCGGTCTACACCTTCGATAAAGACAAAGTCGATATCGTAAATCGAGCTGCCTTCACCGTAACGATCAATCAGATACAGCGGCGCGCCGCCAATGCCTTTAATGGCTGGCAGGTTCAGCTCCATTGGCCCTGTAGGGATATGCACTGGTTGTGCGCCAAGTTCCAGCGCGCGGTTGTAGGCTTGTTGCGCATTGCGCACGCGAAAAGCCATGCCACAAACCGAAGGACCGTGTTCCGCCGCGAAGTAGGACGCAACACTGTGGGGCTCATTGTTGAGGATCAGATTGATATCGCCCTGGCGATACAAGTGCACGTCCTTGGAGCGATGGGTTGCTACCTTGGTGAAGCCCATGATTTCAAATACAGGCTCAAGGGTATTGGGTACAGGGGACGCGAATTCGATGAATTCAAAGCCCATCAGGCCCATCGGGTTTTCGTATAGATCAGCCATTTTTGGCGCCTCATCATGGTCATTTTTAGAATTAACAGAGGTTATTTGCTAAGAATGCGGATGCTGGCAGGAGGCGCACAGGAGATCCCGCGTACACTGCGCGCGAGAAAATCACCGTAGATCAATTGCAACCCGAATCGCTTCATTTCGATCCATCTCTTACGCGGTAGGGCTTCTGCTCGCAGAAGTCGTTATTCTTGTATGCGTAAGCCGATTCTACATGGCGTAATCATATTTGTCCTACGCCATATGAAATTGCCCTGTGTGCGGCGCATGCCTTTACTATTGTTCTGTCAGTTTGCACCCAAGCCATCTCCACGCGTTACCAGGATCCTGCATGCCACTCACTCTGAAGCTGAGCCGAAAATGGACTGATCGCTACGCCCTGATTGTACTTAGCGGCTTGTTGCCAGTAGTACTGGGGGTTCTGATCATTGTCTGGCAGGCCAACCGGTCACTCAAACAGGAGACCACACAAACCGCCCAAGAGGCAGTGCGTCAGTTTGACTTGATGCTGGACAATGCAAAGCTTGCTGCCGATGTCGTCTTGCCGCTGGCAGGCCAGGACTGCGAGCACGTTGAACTGGCCTTGCGCGATCAGGTCACGCGCCGACCCTTCGTGCGCTCGGTTAACCTGGTGTGGGACAACCAGATTTACTGCACTTCTTTATTTGGCAATTTCAAAGAAGCCGTAACCCCCGAAAACTATGCGGGTGGTGTGTTGTGGCTGATGCCAGGCACGCTGGTGACACCCAATGACCCCGTCCTGGTTTATCGGCAAAACCAGGAAAAGCGCGGCGTGCTGATCAGCCTGTACGGTTTTCATCTGGTTAACGTTTTAGGGCTGATCAATCAGAAAACCCAATTATTGATAGAAGTTGGCGATGTATGGATTGATCGCTATGGCCTGGTGCGCAACACACCGTCACCTCATCTGCCCGTTGCTCAAGCAACAGTACCTTCAACTGATTACCCCTACCGCGTAGTCGCCGGGTTTAATGAGGGTGAAGTCTGGCGCTATGTCGCCTCGCAATACCCGGGCTTGATGGCTTTATTTATGTTCCTCGGGGTTATTTCTGCGGCGACAGTTCATCAACTCAAAAAACGCGCCACCTCCCCCACCCATGAACTGCAGCGAGCCCTGGACGCTGCCGAATTTATTCCTTACTTGCAGCCGGTTGTAAGGGGCGACACCAAACAATGGGCCGGCGCCGAAGTATTGATGCGCTGGCAACACCCCAAAGAAGGGCTGGTTCGTCCCGATCTGTTTATCCCGTTCGCAGAACATTCGGGATTGATTGTGCCGATGACGCGCTCGCTGATGGAACAAACCGCACTCTTGCTGGCCCCTCATGCCAATAGCATGGAGCGCGGGTTTCACCTGGCATTCAATATTACCGCTCATCATTGCCAGAATCTGGAGTTGGTAGAGGACTGCCGGCGCTTTCTCGAAGCGTTCCCGCCAGGGCATATCAATCTTGTACTGGAACTTACCGAGCGCGAGTTGATCGTACCGAGCACCACAACCCATCAATTGTTTAGCCAGTTGCACGCACTGGGGGTCATGATTGCCATTGATGACTTTGGCACCGGCCATTCCAGCTTGAGTTACTTGCGCGAGTTCAACGTTGATTACTTGAAAATCGATCAGAGCTTTGTCGCCATGATCGGCGCCGATGCATTGTCCGGGCATATTCTGGAGAGCATTATTGAACTAAGCGCCAAGCTGGACCTGGGCATTGTCGCCGAAGGCGTAGAAACACAAGAGCAAAGCCAGTACCTGGCCGACCATGGGGTTGATTTTTTGCAGGGCTATTTATTTGCCCGGCCAATGCAACCGGTCGACTTTATCCGGGCTTTGCAGGCGCAGTTAACGACCACTTAATAATAAACAGCCGTGCAGTTTAAAAACTTTTTTCAAACTGCCCCGCGCGGGACTTGGCAGCACAAGAATTAACAACTACAATTTTTTTGTCGCGACACGAACTTTAAATGATTGCATCAACAGGCGTGCCGACCAGGAGCAACCCCCTTGGACGCACGCACTGTAAATCTTGTGCATTCCAAACCAAACATCATTAATTCGCCTCGGTCACGTACCACCGAAGCTGTGAATGGAGTAATGACTTTGTCTAGACTTGCTGAGTTTCGCGCTGCTGAAAAAGCGCTACAAGAACAGCTGGCTCAATTGGAAGCCTTGAAAAATGATGCCGGACTTAAAAAAGAAATCGAGTTCGAAGAAAAACTTCAAGCCTTGATGAAAACCTACGGTAAAAATCTTCGGGACATCATCGCCATCCTTGACCCCAACCCTGCGGCGTCAAAAGGGGCATCTGCGCCCAAGCAGCGCAAGGCGCGGGTGCTTAAGGTCTATCAGAATCCGCACACCGGCGAGCTGATAGAAACCAAAGGCGGCAACCACCGCGGTTTGAAAGCCTGGAAAGAAGAATACGGCGCAGCCACTGTGGATACCTGGCTTCGTGCATAAAGCCCGTGCACACTCTAAGCCCTGCCTGTGCAGGGCTTTTTTATCCGCACAACTTTTAAAGCTGTTTAACTAAAAGGTTCAACTTGATTCAATTTTGCTTAATCTTGGGCGGATGTTTAATGCACCACATGAAGGTGCCAGCCAGAAAAGGCACTGCCCACTTCCGTCGTTGAATATGCCTGCATCAATAACTGCCCCGCCCGTGCGCCAACACTCAACTGACTACGGCTAAAACAGTAATACCGAGTAGGAATTATCCTGTTGTGACATCCATGCGTCCAAAAGACCGTGAACACGCCGGCGCTTCACAATTTTTTCACATCGCGGGTCACAGGATAGAGGCTGCTAAAGGACTAGCGCCCCATGCCCGCTTCGGCGGGCTTCTTTTTGCCCGTGATTTGCCCCGCAACCCAACTGCCTCCCTGCCGCAGACCGCTTGCGCCCTGAAAACGGGTTTGGCGCCAGACGTCACATTCCGTATCATTCGCCCATCACGCTCAACGTAGCGACCGATCACCTATGCCTTATTTTCGGAGGGTTCATGAGCCTGCAAGACCTGAACAACATTCCCGGCGTCACTGCTTCCCCGGATAGCGCTACGCACAACTTCGTTTTCAACCACACCATGCTGCGCGTCAAGAACATCGAGAAATCCCTGGATTTCTATACCCGCGTCCTGGGCTTCTCGCTGGTTGAGAAGCGCGATTTCCCTGAAGCCGAGTTCAGCCTGTACTTTCTGGCCCTGGTGGACAAGGCACAGATCCCGGCAGACGACGCAGCCCGTACACTGTGGATGAAGTCCATCCCCGGCATCTTGGAGCTGACCCATAACCACGGTTCAGAAACCGATGACAGCGTGGTCTACCACAACGGCAACACCGACCCGCGCGGCTTTGGCCATATCTGCATTTCGGTACCGGATATTCGTGCTGCCTGCGAGCGCTTTGAAGCTCTGAATGTGGACTTCCAGAAGCGCCTGAACGATGGGCGCATGAAATCCCTGGCATTCGTCAAGGACCCGGACGGTTACTGGGTCGAAATCATCCAGCCACAACCGATGTAAAAATCGAACGAAAAAAAACCCCATGACTGCTCATGGGGTTTTTTGTTTGCGCCCGGTTATTCCGGCGCTGAAGAACGGATCAAGTGATCAAAGGCACTCAGTGAGGCTTTGGCGCCCTCGCCCACTGCAATCACGATCTGCTTGTATGGCACGGTGGTCACGTCACCGGCGGCAAAAATGCCGGGGATCGAGGTTTCACCGCGGGCATCGACAACGATCTCGCCGCGAGGCGAAAGCTCGACAGTACCCTTGAGCCAGTCAGTGTTTGGCAACAGGCCGATCTGTACAAAGATCCCTTCCAGTTCGACCGTATGAACTTCACCGGACTGACGATCCTTGTAGCGCAGGCCGTTCATTTTCTGGCCGTCACCGGTGACCTCGGTGGTCTGTGCATTGGTGATGACCTTCACGTTTGGCAAACTGTGCAGCTTGCGTTGCAACACGGCATCGGCACGCAGTTTGGTATCGAACTCCAGCAGGGTGACATGCGCCACAATACCCGCCAGGTCAATGGCTGCTTCGACGCCAGAGTTGCCGCCGCCGATTACCGCGACGCGCTTGCCCTTGAACAGCGGACCGTCGCAGTGCGGGCAGTAAGCCACGCCACGGCTACGGTATTCCTGCTCGCCGGGCACGTTCATTTCACGCCAGCGCGCACCGGTGGCCAGAATTACGGTCTTGGCCTTGAGCGAAGCGCCGCTGGCAAACTTCACCTCGTGCAACTCACCTGCCTTGCCGGCAATCAGCTTGTCGGCACGCTGCAGGTTCATGATATCGACGTCGTATTGCTTGACGTGCTCCTCAAGTGCAGTGGCGAGCTTTGGCCCTTCAGTTTCCTGAACCGAGATAAAGTTCTCGATGGCCATGGTGTCCAGCACCTGACCGCCGAAGCGCTCGGCTGCCACACCAGTACGGATGCCTTTGCGGGCAGCATAGATCGCCGCGGCAGCACCGGCCGGGCCGCCGCCGATCACCAGCACGTCAAAAGCTTCCTTGGCGCTGATTTTTTCGGCCTGACGCTCAATTGCACTGGTGTCCAGCTTGCCCAGAATCTCTTCAAGGCCCATGCGGCCCTGACCAAAGTTGACACCGTTAAGGTAAACGCTGGGTACCGCCATCACTTGACGCTCGGTCACTTCGTCCTGGAACAGGGCACCGTCAATCGCCACATGGTGAATGTTCGGGTTAAGCACTGCCATCAGGTTCAGCGCCTGCACAACGTCAGGGCAGTTCTGGCAGGACAGCGAGAAATAGGTCTCGAAGTTGAACTCGCCTTTAAGGGAGCGAATCTGTTCAATTACTTCGGCACTGGCTTTCGATGGGTGGCCGCCTACTTGCAGCAAGGCCAACACCAGCGAAGTAAATTCGTGGCCCATCGGAATGCCTGCAAAACGCAGGCTGATATCGCCGCCCGGGCGGTTCAACGAGAACGAAGGCTTGCACACATCGTTACCGTTGTCCAGCAGGGTGATCATGCTGGAAAGGCTGGCGATTTCTTTTAACAGGTCATGCATTTCACGGGATTTCGCACCGTCGTCGAGAGAGGCAACAATCTCGATCGGCTGCGTGACCCGCTCCAGGTATGACTTCAACTGAGCTTTTAGATTGGCGTCCAACATACGGGCGATCTCCTTTGAACATGAATTTTTTACAAAAAAACGCCCGAGCGAATCTCGCCCGGGCGTTTTGAGGGCGATGCGGCTTACAACTCAGGTGCGGATCACCGCCCTTGGCTGGTTCACGGCCTTAGATCTTGCCAACCAGGTCCAGCGATGGAGCCAAGGTGGACTCACCTTCTTTCCATTTGGCAGGGCACACTTCGCCCGGGTGAGCAGCAACGTACTGAGCGGCCTTGATTTTGCGCAGCAGCTCGGAAGCGTCACGGCCAACACCGCCATCGTTCAGCTCGACGATCTTGATCTGACCTTCAGGGTTGATCACGAAAGTGCCGCGGTCAGCCAGGCCTGCTTCTTCGATCAGTACGTCGAAGTTGCGGGAGATGGTCAGCGTAGGGTCGCCGATCATGGTGTACTGGATTTTGCCGATGGCTGGCGAAGTGTTGTGCCAGGCAGCGTGGGCAAAGTGGGTGTCAGTCGACACGCTGTAGATTTCCACGCCGAGTTTTTTGAACTCTTCGTAGTTGTCAGCCAGGTCTTCCAGTTCGGTTGGGCAAACGAAGGTGAAGTCGGCTGGGTAGAAGAACACGACAGACCACTTGCCTTTCAGGTCAGCGTCCGACACTTCCACGAAGCTGCCGTTTTTGTAGGCAGTTGCTTTGAATGGTTTAACTTGGCTGTTGATGATAGGCATCGTTGACTCTCCGTCAGGGTTGAAAAGTTGATGGGGTGAATCCTAACAACAGATTTCGTATCTGGCTCATTGGCAAAGCTGATGCTGACGATTGGTTTTAGCTATCAGGCGTACCTATAAATAGCCGAAAACTAAATATGATCCACCTGAACAGGTTTCAACTTGATGTTGATCAGTTGCCGATGTTTTTTTGCGCGGTGATGCTCATCCCGGTAAACGGGGTGGCTTCAACATAGCGCATGGCTGACTTTATGTCTTTCCAGCCGACGTAATTCATCAGTGACTTCAAGTCCCAGCCACTTTGATGGGCCCATGTCGCAAAACCGCGACGCAGGGAGTGACTGGTGTATTGCTCGGCCGCAATGCCCGCACGCTCCAGCGCCTGGCGCAGCAACGGGATCACACTGTTGGCGTGCAAGCCCTCCTCCCCCAGGTTGCCCCAGCGATCGATTCCGCGGAACACCGGGCCGCGGACCAACGCCGCGGTATTGAGCCATTCGATGTAGGAGCGCACCGGGCACAGTCGCAGCAGGGCCGGGGTCTGAAAGGTTTTGCCGAGGTTGTCGCGGTCACTTTTGCTGCGTGGCAGATACAAGGTAATGCCTGCCCCCTCTACAGCCTGTACATGCTCGACTTGCAGGCGGCACAACTCATCACTGCGGAATCCGCGCCAGAAACCGAGCAGGATCAGGGCGGCGTCACGCCTTGCGCGCAGCAGCCCCGGCTGATCACCACTGGCTTGCGCCGCCAGGGCCTCAGCCTCCAACCACTCGACCACCTGTTCAAGATGCTGCAATTGCAGCGGTGCCGCCTGCTTCTCCTGCACGGGATGCAGTGCCCGAATACCCTTGAATACCTTGCGCACCATCGGCGCCTTGGTCGGGTCGGCAAACCCCTGACTGTTGTGCCACTGGGCAATCGCTGACAGGCGCAGCTTGAGGGTGTTGATCGACAATTGCCCGGCATGAGCCACCAGATAACGCGCCACGCTATCGCTGGTGGCCGGCAGAAACCCGCCCCAGGTCACTTCGAAGTGCTCAATGGCCGCCCGATAACTGCGGCGGGTGTTGTCGCGGGTCGCGGCGTTCAGGTAGCGATCCAGCTCGCTCATGGGCAGCTCTCTTGTGTGGCGTACCGAAAACAGGCCTTAAAAGCAGTTTCAAGGCTCTGGCACGGGATAATACCAGTATATCCCGTCTTATTTTTCATTAAATAACATCAATAAAATGTGCTAATCTAGTATGTAATTACATGATACATACCACAGTACATAATCGTAGGAGATGACCATGGCCCGTGGCGGCGTAAACAAGGCAGTGGTGCAAATTGCACGCACCGCGATCCTGGCTCGAGGCGAACACCCGAGCATTGATGCGGTACGTATCGAGATGGGCAATACCGGGTCGAAAACCACGATCCATCGCTATCTAAAGGAACTGGACGAAGTTGATTCGCGCCGCGGCGTGCCTCGTGAGCAAATCGATGATGAACTGACTGAGCTGGTTGCCCGCCTCGCCCAGCGCCTGCAGGAGCAGGCACAAGAGCCCATTGACCGGGCTCAGGCGCATTACGAGCAGCTCAAAGTGCAACTGCAGGCGCAGTTGAACGAAGCACAGGACGCTCGGGCACAGCTTGAGCAGCAACTGGAGATCCAGGGCGCAGCGCTGCATCAGGAAAGCACCCAACTCGACGCCACCCGCTCAATGCTGCAAACCGAACAGACTCGCAACGCAGCCCTGAAACAGGCATGCAGCGACTTTGACCTGCGCCTGAAAGATCGTGACGAGCAGATTCGCTCGCTGGAAGAAAAGCACCTGCACGCCCGCGATGCGCTGGAGCACTATCGCAGCGCGACCAAGGAACAGCGCGAGCAGGATCAGCGCCGTCATGAAGGCCAGTTGCAGCAGGTGCAAATGGAACTGCGTCAGGCCCAGCAAAGTGCATTGGTACGCCAGGATGAAATCACCCAGCTGCATCGCGACAATGAGCGCGTACTGAGCGAGAGCCGCGCACTGGGCAAGGAACTGAACCAGGCCAATGACCTGCAGCACAAGCTGGGCAACCAGAATACGCAGCTCAACACCCAACTCAGTCAGCTGCAAAGTGAACGCACCCTGCTTCAAGAGCGCCTGCGCGTAGCCACGCAGGAAAGTGAAGGCTTGAAACAGGCCCACGCACAGATCCAGGAAAGCCACGCAGCCCTTTCCTTGCGCGCCATAAAGGCTGAAACCGCGCTGGAAAGCCTGCAGGAGCTAAAGAAGGATGCTGAACAAAGCGTGCTCAACAAAGACCAGTAGAACTACCTGACTCGATCCAGGCCCGCTCCCGCAAAAGCTGAATAGACACCCCCATCTTCGTTCAGCAACCGTTCAGCAAATGCAATCGATTCTTGTTTGGCAATACGTATCAGTATGTTACAAATTAGCACCCTAACTAATTTGTGACGCGGTAGCCCACCATGCTGGTTCCATTTCTGATCATGCTGCGCGAAGGGATTGAGGCCGCACTTATCGTCGGCATCATTGCCAGTTATCTCAAGCAAACAGGCCGCGGGCAGTGGATGCCCGCCGTATGGGTCGGGGTGTTTCTGGCCGCCGCCCTGTCTTTGCTGGTGGGCGGCGGGCTGGAGTTGATGAGCGCCGAGTTCCCGCAAAAACAGCAAGAACTGTTCGAAGGCATCGTCGGCCTCATTGCCGTGGGCATTCTCAGCTCAATGGTATTCTGGATGCGCAAGGTCGCGCGCTCGATCAAGCATTCGCTGCACACCTCCCTCGATCACGCCCTCGCCGGCTCCCAGCATCAAGTCACGGCACTGATTGCCATGGTCTTTTTTGCCGTCGCCCGGGAAGGGCTTGAAACCGTATTTTTCCTGTTAGCCGTCTTCCAGCAAAGCGAAGGCCCCGCCGCACCCCTGGGCGCCCTGCTCGGCCTGCTGCTGGCCATCGGCGTCGGCTTTGCCATTTACAGCGGCAGCATGCGCCTGAACCTGGGGCTGTTTTTCCGCTGGACCGGCCTGTTTATTCTGGTGGTCGCTGCGGGCATCCTGGCCAACTCGGTACAGGCCCTGCACGAGGCAGGCCTGTGGAACCACTGGCAAGACGTGGTCTTTGATATCAGCGCCCACTTGCCGATGGATGGCCCGCTAGGCTCCGTACTGGCTGGCATGTTCGGCTATCAGGACGCCCCCACCGTCAGCGTGCTCGGTGCGTATGTGATTTATCTGGTCGTCACGCTGGTGATGTTCTTTCGCCCGCCGGCACCGGCCAAAACCGCACACCCTTCTTCAGTAACAAACCCATAAGGTCAAGCATGCCAACCCCTGCAAGCGGTACACCCCCACGCGCTCTGCGCTGGGCGGTGGCCGGCTCGGTGATCGTGATGATCGCAGCCGGCGGGTTGTTCTACTACGCCTCGCAACTGGCCGCGGCCAAGCGCAAGGCTCACGGCACTGAAATAACCGTGACCATCCACCCGCATAGCTGTGAACCCGACGCCCTGACTGTACCGGCCGGCTTCAACAGCTTTCGCATCGTCAATGCCTCCGAGCGCGCGGTGGAGTGGGAAATTCTCGACGGTGTGCTGGTGGTCGAAGAGCGGGAAAACATTGCCCCGGGTCTGAGCCAGGTGATCAACGCGACACTCGCTCCTGGCGATTACGCCATCACCTGCGGCCTGCTCAGCAACCCCCGCGGCACCCTGCATGTGACGCCCACTGCAGCGTCCGAAGCCAGCGCCAATGCCAGGCCTACGATGGTGGCCTTTGTTGGGCCGTTGTCAGAGTTTCGGGTTTACCTGAGCCAACAGGGCAGCGCCCTGACCAGAGCTGTCGATGCCCTGTCGCAAGCCATTAGCGCCGGTGATCTGGAGCAGGCGCAGGCTCTGTACACCCCCGCACGCGAGGCCTATCAACGCCTGGCGCCGGCAGCGCAACGCCTTGCCGAGCTGGACAACGCCATCAATGCTCGCGCCGACTATTTCGAAAAGCGCGAGCAGGATCCGGGGTTTACCGGTTTCCACCGCCTGGAATACGGCCTGTTTGACCAGCGCAGTACTCAAGGCCTGGCGCCGATTGTCCAGCAGCTGCAAGCCAATGGCCTGCTGCTCAAGCAACAGTTGCTTGCCCAATCGTTGCCCCCCGAACAACTGGTCAGCATCGTCGCCCGCACCCTGCACAACCTGGCGGATAACCGCGCCAACAGCGGCGAAGAGGAGCGCTACAGCCATATTGACCTCAATGGCTTTGCCGCCAACCTTGAGGCTGCGCACAAAGTGGTTGATCTGCTGCGCCCTTTGCTGCTCAAGAAAAATGCCGACCTGCTGCACACCATAGACGGTGCCAGCAGCGCGCTGGATGCCGAACTCAATGGCCTGAAAACCCCGCAGGGCTACCGCACCTACGACACCGTCAGCGCCCCGCAGCGCCAACAAATCAGCAACAAGGCCAAGGTTATGGCCGATGCACTCGATGGAATCGATCCCGCCCTCGGCCTTAGCGGCCTGTAATTGCAGACGAGACGTACATGAGCGATTCACCACACACCCCGAACGAGTTCAACCTGCAACGCCGGCGCATCCTGATGGGCATGGGGGTCGCCGGGGCGGCACTGGCTGGCGGCGCCCTGAGC
>NZ_WIVQ01000259.1:0-552 GCF_009600545.1 Pseudomonas sp. FSL R10-1339
ACATTTCGATCGCGTGAGAGTTAGACATAAGCCGTTACCCGCGTTTGAAGGTCCGGGGTTTGCTGTTCGATAAAGTATTTGCGCAACAGGTTTTGCGCGCACAGCAAGCGGTATTCCTTGCTGGCGCGAAAGTCCGAGAGCGGGCTGAAATCCTGCGACAAGGCGTTGCAGGCTCGCTCCACCGTTGCGTTGTTCCAGGGCGCGTTGTGCAAGACCGCCTCGCAGGCGCTGGCGCGTTTGGGCGTGCCTGCCATGCCGCCGAAGGCTATGCGGGCGTCGATCACCACGCCGTTTTCGATGTGCAGATTGAACGCAGCGCACACGGCGCTGATGTCGTCATCAAGACGCTTGGAGATTTTATAGGCGCGAAAAAAATGGCTGGCCTTGGCGCGCGGGATGACGATTTTCTCGATGAATTCGCCTTCAGCTTGGGCGGTCACCCGGTAGTCCAGAAAGTAATCTTCCAGCGCCAGCGTGCGACGTGTAGCCCCTTTGCGTAAAACCAGTTGTGAGCCGAGGGCAATCAGCAGAGGTGGCGAATCACCAATGGGC
>NZ_WIVQ01000260.1:0-531 GCF_009600545.1 Pseudomonas sp. FSL R10-1339
TGGCTCATGACGCACTCGGGGCAGGTGGTGAGGCTGTATTTCAGCATACTTGGAGACTTGTTCGGAGTTTCCTTAGGGAGTGTCTTGCCCAAAGGGAACTGAACTTTGAAGGAAAGTTGCTGATCTTTGTTGTTGCGTCCAGTATCAAGCGGTGTCTGGGTGAAAGTATACGCCAAGCCGTAGTTGATGCTGCGGTAACTGAGGTCATAACCTACCGTCAGGCTGCGTTCATATTTGTTTTGACGCCAGAAGCTTTGCTGGTATCCATTAAGATAGAAGTTTCCTTTGTCTCCAAAAGATTGGTTGATGCTGAGCTGCGTCTTGCTGCGTTTAGTACTGGTTCCGCGCCAATTATTGAAGTTGTCGGGGTCAATTTCGTTGGCTTCCTGAAAGTCGTAGTAGCCGCTGGTGGAGTAGCGATATCCAGCCAACGTAAAGGTAGTGTCAGTGGTGTTAAGGAAACTCCGAACAAGTCTCCAAGTATGCTGAAATACAGCCTCACCACCTGCCCCGAGTGCGTCATGAGCCAGA
>NZ_WIVQ01000261.1:0-524 GCF_009600545.1 Pseudomonas sp. FSL R10-1339
ACTGCAACCCGAGCTGGAGGCTGCCGCACAGAACAAAGCCCTGGTCGAACAGCTGCTCGAGCAGCAACGCGCCCAGGGTTACTGGCTGTTGCTGCCGCTTCTGCTGCTGGTGGCCTGCGCGGGCCGCCGTGGCTGGCTGTTCTGCCTGCCCCTGCTGTTTATGCTGCAACCGCAGCCCGCGCAGGCCATGAGCTTTACCGACCTGTGGCTGCGTCCCGACCAACAGGGCCTGCGCCTGTTGCAGCAAAACAAGCCGCTGCTGGCCGTGGAGCATTTCAGCGACCCGCTCTGGCAGGGCGTGGCCCTGTACCGGGCGGGTGACTATGCGGGTGCAGCCCGACGCTTTGCCGAAGTCAACAGCGCCAGCGCGCACTATAATCGCGGCAATGCACTGGCCATGAACGGCGAGCTGGAAGCGGCCATCGATGCCTGGGAACAGGCGCTGGAACTGCAACCCGAGCTGGAGGCTGCCGCACAGAACAAAGCCCTGGTCGAACAGCTGCTCGAGCAGCAACGCGCCCAGG
>NZ_WIVQ01000262.1:0-523 GCF_009600545.1 Pseudomonas sp. FSL R10-1339
CAGTGAAATCGAGTAGGACGGAGCACGAGAAACTTTGTCTGAATATGGGGGGACCATCCTCCAAGGCTAAATACTACTGACTGACCGATAGTGAACTAGTACCGTGAGGGAAAGGCGAA
The DNA here is from genome assembly GCF_009600545.1 of Pseudomonas sp. FSL R10-1339. NCBI lineage: Bacteria > Pseudomonadati > Pseudomonadota > Gammaproteobacteria > Pseudomonadales > Pseudomonadaceae > Pseudomonas > Pseudomonas sp. FSL R10-1339. Next base: position 120 of record NZ_WIVQ01000262.1, read on the forward strand.
AAGAACCCCGGAGAGGGGAGTGAAATAGATCCTGAAACCGTATGCGTACAAGCAGTGGGAGCCCACTTTGTTGGGTGACTGCGTACCTTTTGTATAATGGGTCAGCGACTTATTTTCAGTGGCAAGCTTAACCGAATAGGGGAGGCGTAGCGAAAGCGAGTCTTAATAGGGCGTCTAGTCGCTGGGAATAGACCCGAAACCGGGCGATCTATCCATGGGCAGGTTGAAGGTTGGGTAACACTAACTGGAGGACCGAACCGACTACCGTTGAAAAGTTAGCGGATGACCTGTGGATCGGAGTGAAAGGCTAATCAAGCTCGGAGATAGCTGGTTCTCCTCGAAAGCTATTTAGGTAGCGCCTCATGTATCACTGTAGGGGGTAGAGCACTGTTTCGGCTAGGGGG
>NZ_WIVQ01000263.1:0-506 GCF_009600545.1 Pseudomonas sp. FSL R10-1339
ACCAGTACCGATGCCATCAACGGCAGCCAACTGTTCGCCACCAATCAACAGGTCACCACCAACACCACCAATATCGCCAGCAATACAACCGCGATCAACACCCTCAATAGCGGTGGAGGCATCAAGTACTTCCACACCAACTCAACACTGGCCGACTCCTCAGCGACAGGTGTGGATGCCACAGCGACGGGAGCAAATGCCCAGGCCCTCAATGCCTCGGATATCGCGCTTGGTGCCAACACCACAGCCAGCGGCGGCAACTCCCTGGCGGCCGGTTCGGGGGCAAGTGCCACCGCAGCCGGAGCGGTGTCCCTGGGTAACGGTGCCACATCCAGTAACGCCGGTGCCGTTGCACTCGGCGCCAACAGCACCACGGCGGCGGCAGTCGCCACCACGGGGGCAACCATCGGCGGCGTCGCTTACACCTTTGCCGGGGCAGCACCCGCCAGCGTGGTCAGTGTCGGCAGCGTTGGCGCAGAACGGCAAATCACCAATGTGGCTGCTGG
>NZ_WIVQ01000264.1:0-503 GCF_009600545.1 Pseudomonas sp. FSL R10-1339
GGTGTACGGCTCTTCGCAGAAAATCCGGTGATGTTTACCGCGAATCTCGTCGATGGCGTAACCCGTCACCGCGCAAAAATTGTCGTTGGCTTCAAGAATGGTACCGTCAGGGGCGAATTCAATGATGGCCATTGAACGACTAATCGCCTGAGTCCTGGCGGTCATTTCATCCAGAGAACAACTGAGGCGTTTATTTTCGAGCAGGTCGGCTTTGCGGTGTAAATCGAACATGGCTCAATCCCTTGGGGGTGCTGTCTATTGATAATTCAAACGATTCAAGACACAACAAACCGCCTGCGCACTTAGCCCTAAATGCCAGAGCTCACGCACCTCGGAGATTCAAGCACTATTGATTGAGCCCCGCAGGCAGTGAGCATAGCCAGACTACGCAGAGCCGCAAGCACAATGCCATCAGTCTGTGACTTACACCGCATCCCGCGGATACTCGCCTTTTGAACATTGCATATAGCGCGTCGAGCCGTTGTATATACTGCGCGCGCCAT
>NZ_WIVQ01000265.1:0-476 GCF_009600545.1 Pseudomonas sp. FSL R10-1339
ACGCTCATGCGCTGCGCCGTGTTTTGCAGCAATTCCCTGGACATGATTTTGTAGGCGCGTTGGCGCACCTCGCCGAACGGCGTCGGATCGGCCACGCTGTCGTCCACGTACAGCGACAGCAGGCGGCCAACCTGCGGCGTTTCCTGATGGCGTCGCAGCTGTTCGGCGACAAAGGACTGTTTCGCACCCGTGCGGCTCTCGTCCTCAAGTTTTTTCATGTGGAAGGCCATCGCGTCGACCAGGTTGTCGGTGAGCTGCCGGTAACGTACCCAGGCATAGCACAGCAGGTAGAGCCGGGTCTGCTCCGCCTTCAGGTGGCGCAGGTCATGGACGGTATAGAAGTTCGCCAGGCTCGCGTAGTACAGCAGGTTCTGCTGCGAGATGCCGAGCTTGGGCAGCAGCGCCTTGGCGATCCCGTGCAAGGACTTCAGCGTGGCGCGCTTCTCGCGCTCCCCTGCCATCTGGCGCCAGCCGAA
>NZ_WIVQ01000266.1:0-462 GCF_009600545.1 Pseudomonas sp. FSL R10-1339
CTCATCGCCAGCGCCGCAAAGGCGCCGCATTCTTCGCCTTCCTGCAAGGCCACCGATGTGCCCACCGCATGGGCGGTCATGCCCAGCGCCATGCCGCGCGCTTCCGGGCTGTGAACCCGCAAAAGTCGTAACAGACCTGGGCCGAAAATGGCTCCGATCACCCCGGTAATGAGTACAAATACTGCTGCCAGCGCCGCAACGCCACCGATTTGTTCGGCCACCAGCATGGCGATTGGCGAGGTGACTGACTTGGGCGCCAATGTCATCAACATCATGTGCTCGGCACCGAACCACTGCCCCAGCAGCACCACCGAGGCGGTCGCCACAACACCTCCAAACACCAGCGTAGTAAAGATGGGCCAGAACAGCTGATGAATCCGCCGCAGGTTCAAGTAAAGCGGCACCGCCAGCGCCACGGTGGCCGGGCCCAGCAGAATGCTGAGAGTCTCGGTGCTTTTGCGG
>NZ_WIVQ01000026.1:0-56538 GCF_009600545.1 Pseudomonas sp. FSL R10-1339
GCACCACAATGGCATCGGCACGCGCGGCCAGCGTCGACCACTCGCTCTGCGCCAGCGGTGGTTCGCGCTCCAGCACACGGGCGCCCCACTCCACCATTATTGGCAAACTCATCAGCCAGAAGCCGCCCAGCCCCAGGGCAAACAACACACCCGCCACTCGCGGGCGCGAACGCCGTAGCCACCAGGCAAGCGCCAGGAGCAACAGAAAAATGCCAGGGGGTAATAGAAGCTGTTTTAAAAAGTATCGAATAGGCATCGAGCATCTCCAAAGATGCCCGAAGCCTAAGGGGGTTGATTGAGCGCATCAACAACGCAGGTGAGAAACCCAAACACAAACGTGTAATGCATCAACCCGGAGGTACAACTTTCTTGATGCGGCTTTGTTGAAGGCCGGGCTTGAATCGCCGTATGGCCTAAGCTCCCTGCACCCTGTCTTTAAGCCAGATAACCTTGGCCCTGGGGGCATCCTGCATGTTCACGCTGCCTTGCGAGCGTTTAATTGCCTCACGCCCGATCCGGTTCAAATAGAGGTTGATCAACTCCAGCTCGGCATGACTCAAGCCTCGCAATTCCAACTCGACTGGGCGTTCATCACGTAATTGGACAGCCGTCTTTGCTGAATCAAGAGCCACACTCAAACGATCAATCAGCCGCTCATACACTTGCGATGTTGCTACGCTGCGTTGCAACTCTGCCATCCGTCCACCTCATTTAAGGAAATGAATCTCCCCCACAGGAGAGCTTAGCTGCGCTTGTAAAAGCGGCGTGCTGCTGCGACCAACGGAGTGATGAGGCAATCAGGGTTTCCCTCGATAGAGCGGGGTCATGTATGCTACGGGACTTCCTGTAACCCCTGCTCCAACCTGACCGGGCAACACTGTCGCCGGTCTATGTTGAAGAGGATTAGGCCACCCTTTATCAGTACAAGTAGCCATGCACGAACAATATCAGCCCCGTGAAATAGAAGCCGCCGCCCAATCATTCTGGGACAACCAAAAGTCCTTCGAAGTCAGCGAAGATCTAGGCAAAGAGACGTTCTACTGCCTATCGATGTTCCCGTACCCAAGCGGCAAGCTACACATGGGGCACGTGCGCAACTACACCATCGGTGACGTGATCTCCCGTTACCAGCGCATGCTCGGCAAAAACGTCCTGCAACCCATGGGTTGGGACGCCTTTGGCATGCCGGCCGAAAACGCCGCGATGAAAAACAAGGTCGCGCCGGCCAAATGGACGTACGAAAACATCGCCTACATGAAAACCCAGCTGCGCAGCCTGGGTCTGGCCGTTGACTGGTCGCGCGAAATCACGACCTGCAAGCCGGATTACTACCGTTGGGAACAATGGCTGTTCACCCGCCTGTTCGAAAAAGGTGTGATCTACCGTAAAAACGGCACCGTGAACTGGGACCCGGTGGACCAGACCGTTCTGGCCAACGAGCAAGTGATCGACGGCCGTGGCTGGCGTTCGGGCGCGGTAATCGAAAAACGCGAAATCCCGATGTACTACTTCAAGATCACCGCTTACGCGGATGAGCTGCTTGAAAGCCTCGACGACATGCCGGGCTGGCCCGAGCAGGTTAAAACCATGCAGCGCAACTGGATTGGCAAATCCCGCGGCATGGAAGTGCAGTTCCCTTACAACGTCGAGTCCATCGGCGCAGCAGGCGCGCTCAAGGTCTTCACCACCCGCCCTGATACCTTGATGGGCGCGACCTATGTCGCTGTGGCTGCCGAGCACCCGCTCGCCACCCAGGCAGCGCAGGGCAACCCCGAGCTGCAAGCGTTTATCGCCCAGTGCAAAGGCGGCAGCGTGGCAGAAGCCGACATGGCAACCCAGGAAAAAATGGGCCTGCCAACCTCCCTGTTCGTCGAGCACCCGCTGACCGGCGAAAAGCTTCCTGTATGGGTCGCCAACTATGTACTGATGCATTACGGCGACGGCGCGGTGATGGCTGTACCAGCACACGACGAGCGTGATTTCGAATTCGCCACCAAGTACAACCTGCCGATCAAGCCGGTTGTGCGTACCAGTGCTGGCGACGAGTCACCGGCACCGTGGCAGGACGCTTACAACGAGCACGGCCCGCTGATCAACTCCGGCGAATTTGACGGCCTGGATTTCGACGCCGCATTCGCCGCCATCGAAGCCGCCCTGACTGCCAAAGGCCTGGGCCAGGCGCGCACCCAGTTCCGCCTGCGTGACTGGGGCATCAGCCGCCAGCGCTACTGGGGCTGCCCGATCCCGATCGTGCATTGCGATACCTGCGGTGACGTACCAGTACCTGAAGCCCAGCTGCCAGTGGTCTTGCCAGAAGATGTCGTACCCGATGGTGCCGGTTCGCCACTGGCACGCATGCCTGAATTCTACGAGTGCAGCTGCCCTAAATGTGGCGCACCGGCCAAACGCGAAACCGACACGATGGACACCTTCGTCGAGTCGTCGTGGTACTACGCACGTTACGCCTCGCCGCACTATGAAGGCGGTCTGGTCGAGAAATCGGCAGCAGACCACTGGCTACCGGTGGACCAGTACATCGGCGGTATCGAACACGCCATTTTGCACCTGCTGTACGCGCGCTTCTTCCACAAGCTGATGCGTGACGAAGGCCTGGTCAGCTCCAACGAGCCGTTCAAGAACCTGTTGACCCAGGGCATGGTGATCGCCGAGACCTACTTCCGTACGCTGGACAACGGCGGCAAGGATTACTTCAACCCGGACGACGTGGAAATCGAACGTGATGCCAAGGCCAAGATCATCGGCGCCACGCTGAAGAGTGACGGCCTGCCGGTGGAAATCGGCGGCACGCAGAAAATGTCCAAGTCGCTCAACAACGGTGTTGACCCGCAATACATGATCGAACAGTACGGCGCAGACACCTGCCGCCTGTTCATGATGTTTGCTTCGCCGCCTGACGCAAGCCTGGAATGGTCCGACTCGGGTGTTGAAGGCTCCCACCGCTTCCTCAAGCGTGTATGGCGCCTGGCCCATGCCCATGTAGGCCAAGGCCTGCCGGGCGCGCTGGATATCGCCAGCCTGAACGATGAGCAAAAAGTCATTCGCCGTGCCATCCACCAGGCTATCAAGCAAGCCAGCCAGGACGTCGGCCAGCACCACAAGTTCAACACCGCCGTCGCCCAGGTGATGACCGTGATGAACGTGCTCGAAAAAGCACCGCAAGCGACTGAACAAGACCGCGCCCTGCTGCAGGAAGGTCTCGAGACTGTAGCTCTGGTACTGGCGCCGATCACACCGCACATCAGCCATGAGCTGTGGAACCGGTTGGGGCATGCAGGTGCAATCATCGACGCTGCATGGCCAACCCTGGATGAAACCGCGCTGGTTCAAGACACCCTGCAACTGGTTATCCAGGTCAACGGCAAGCTGCGCGGGCATATTGAAATGCCAGCTGCTGCCAGCCGTGAAGAGGTTGAAGCTGCTGCCCGCACCAACGAAAACGTACTGCGCTTTACAGAAGGCCTGACGATTCGCAAAGTGATCGTGGTACCAGGCAAATTGGTCAATATCGTCGCCAGCTAACTGGAACAGGCGCCCGCGTCATGCGCGGGCGCCCAACAAGACCTTCAGGGCCGCGTGGTCGGCCCATCTGGTTTCAAGGGGAGCAACACATGATCAAACGCAACTTGCTGGTGATGGGTCTCGCAGTTCTGTTGAGCGCCTGCGGCTTTCAACTGCGCGGTACCGGCACCAACCAGCTGACGATCACCGAACTCGATGTCAGCGCGCGCAATGCCTATGGCGACACTGTGCGCCAGCTGCGTCAGGTGCTGGAAAACAGCGGCGTGAAAATCACTGCCAACGCACCATACAAACTGGTTCTGACCGACGAGAAGGAAACCCAGCGTTCTGCCAGCTACACCGGCAATTCGGGTACCGCCGAGTATCAGTTGAACAACGTAGTGAAATACGAAATTCAGGGGCCGAGCCATCTGACGCTGCTGAGCGACAAGGTTGAAGCCTACAAAGTCTACCTGCAGGATGGCAGTAACGTGGCAGGCAGCACCCAGGAAGGCGACATGATCCGTAAGGAAATGCGCCGCGACCTGATCCAGCAACTGGTTCTGCGCCTGGAGCAATTGACCCCGGCCCAGCTGGAAGTACTGCAACAGCAAGCCGAAGCGAAGGCCAAGGCTGAAGCCGATGCCATCGAAGCTGCACGCAAGGCTCAAGAGGAAACTCCTCAACAGTCGCCTCTCGAACTGCAAAACCAGTAAGGCATACGGGGCGCTCAAGCGCCCCGCTATCGTTATGGTCCTATGAAACTCGCTCCCGCCCAACTCGCCAAGCATCTGCAAGGCCCCCTTTCTCCCGTCTACATCATCAGCGGCGATGACCCGTTGTTGTGCCAGGAAACCGCCGACGCCATCCGCAGTACCGCCCGCAAGCAGGGTTTCGATGAGCGCCAGGTGTTCAGCGCCGACGCCAGCTTTGACTGGGGCACGCTGCTGCAAGCCGGTGCCAGCATGTCGCTGTTTGCCGAAAAGCGCCTGCTGGAACTGCGCCTGCCTTCGGGCAAGCCTGGCGACAAGGGTGCTGCGGCGTTGATCGAATACTGCTCGCGCCCTGCCGAAGACACCCTGCTGCTGATCAGCCTGCCCAAACTCGACGGCAGTGCGCAAAAGACCAAGTGGGGCAAGGCGCTGATTGAAGGGGCGCAAACCCAGTTCGTGCAGATCTGGCCGGTGGACGCCAACCAGTTGCCGCAATGGATTCGCCAGCGCTTGTCGCAGGCCGGGCTGTCGGCCACCCATGATGCGGTGGAACTGATAGCAGCCCGGGTCGAAGGCAATCTTCTGGCTGCTGCGCAGGAAATCGAAAAGCTCAAGTTAATGGCTGAAGACGGGCAAATCACTGTCGAAACCGTGCAAGCCGCAGTGGCTGACAGTGCGCGGTTTGATGTGTTTGGCCTGGTGGATGCGGTACTTAACGGCGAAGCTGCCCATGCTCTGCGTATGCTCGAAGGCTTGCGCGGTGAAGGCGTAGAGCCTCCTGTGATCTTGTGGGCCCTGGCGCGTGAGCTGCGGGTACTGGCCAATATTGCCCTGCAGTACAGCCAGGGCACGCCATTGGACAAGGCGTTCAGCCAGGCGCGACCACCGGTGTGGGACAAGCGCAAACCGTTGATGAGCAAAGCCTTGCAGCGTTATTCGGCGCAGCGCTGGGCGCAATTGTTGTTGGACGCGCAGCGTATCGATGCCCAGATCAAGGGCCAGGCAGCAGGGTCTGCCTGGAGTAGCCTGAGTCGTCTGGTGCTGCTGATGTGCGGGCAACGCCTGAATCTGCCAGCTGAATAAACACTGCTTTCTGTGGGAGCGGGCTTGCTCGCGATGCGGGCGTCGCGGCCTGACAGGCTGATAGCGTTGATGCTAACGCGAGCAAGCCCGCTCCCACCGATCACTATCCTGTAGACAATACGAAAAAACCGGCCGATGATTTGCGCTTGTTCAACTCAAGCGAGAGCACATGCCATGAGCAAGCGCCCCAACAAGGCCAAATCCATTGTTGCCCAACCCCTGTTCCGCAGCCGCCAGGAACGCCCCGCCAAAGGCAAAGGCAGCTACCGCCGCGAAGCCTTCCAGTCGAGAGACCGGGAGGCTTTTTACTTTCTGGCTGCCTGACGACGGGGATGATAAGGTCTGCTTCTGTTTTGCATTACCTGGACCTGCGCATGCTCTCACGTCATACACGCCGTTGGCCGATGCGCCAACTGATCGCTGCTTCCAGCGTCATCCTTTTAGTCGCCTGCGCAGAGAAACCGACCGCAGCCGATGCTCAAACCTTGCCTGTGGTACCTCCGGCACCTGCGGTCATCAGCAGCGCGCCAGTGCCAGGCACCGACACCCCTCTTGTTCAGCCCACTCAAAGCTTCAGCGAATGGCAAGCCGATTTCCGCGCCCAGGCGCTTAAAGCCGGAATCAACCCGCTGGTATTCGATAACGCCTTTGCCGGGATTACGCCAGACATGAGCGTGATCAAGGCCGACCGCAGCCAGCCCGAATTCAGCCGCCCGGTCTGGGAGTACCTGGACGGTGCCCTGTCGCCTTTGCGTGTACGTAATGGCCAGCGTTTGCTGGAGCAGAATGCCGAACTGCTGGGCCGCATCGAGCAGCGTTATGGCGTTGATCGCCAGGCGCTGGTTTCGGTCTGGGGCATGGAAAGCAATTTTGGCTCGTTCCAGGGCAACAAGTCAGTCATTCGCTCCCTCGCGACCCTGGCCTATGAAGGGCGGCGCCCGGAGTTTGCTCAAAGCCAATTGATCGCTGCACTGAAGATTATTCAGGAAGGCGATATAAGCCCCGAAAAAATGCTCGGCTCGTGGGCGGGCGCAATGGGCCAGACCCAGTTTATCCCCACCACCTATGAAACCCACGCCGTGGATTTCGATGGTGATGGCCGTCGTGATATATGGAACAGCTCGGCAGATGCCCTGGCCTCGACTGCCCACTACCTGCAAAGCTCGGGCTGGAAGCAAGGCCAGCCGTGGGGCTTTGAAGTGACGCTGCCTGCCGGGTTCGACTATGCCCTGGCTGATGGCGCAATCAAAAAGAGCGTTGCCGAATGGCAAAAACTGGGAGTCAAGGTACCTGCCAGCGCCGCAGGCTCAGAGCAGTTAAGCGCTGCCCTGCTGCTCCCTGCAGGCTATCGTGGCCCGGCGTTTCTGGTACTGGATAACTTCCGCGCCATCTTGCGTTACAACAACTCATCATCCTATGCACTGGCCGTGGGCTTGTTGTCGCAACGTTTCAACGGTGGCGGGACCATTTTGGCCGACTGGCCAAAAGACGACCGACCGCTGAGCCGCTCCGAGCGCGTCGAACTGCAAATGCTGCTGAGCCAGCGCAATTATGATGCGGGTAATGCAGACGGCATTATCGGCGCCAATACCCGCAAGGCTATTCGCAGCGCGCAGCAGGCCATGGGTTGGCCAGCAGACGGCTATCCGAGCCACAAGCTGCTGGAGAGTTTGCGTAGCCGGTAAGGTTGCTACCCTCTCCCTATGGGAGAGGGGCTTCAGGTTCAGGCGCTTACAACTACATCCTGCTCAAGCACCAGCAACTGCTGATCAGCATCCAGCCTGACCTGCGCCCCCATCGGCAAGGTCAGGTTCGGATCGCAATGCCCGCTGCGCCAACCGGCCAGCACCGGAATACCCAGACCGCCCAGCTCCTGGGTGAGCAACCGCTCCAGCGCCGCAACATCAACTCCGGCCACGTCCCCCACCAGCACTCCGCGCAACCTGTCGAGCTTGCCCGCCAGGCGCAAATGCGTCAGCAGACGGTCGACCCGGTACAACGCTTCGTTGACGTCTTCGATAAACAGGATGATGTCTTCGCTGTCCAGTTCAAACGCCGTGCCCATCACCGCGCAGATCATCGACAGATTGCCACCCAGCAAACGGCCACTGGCGCAGCCCGGGGCAATGGTCGTCAACGGCCAGGCCGCGGGATGCTCCAGCACGGGCGGCTGTTGCCCGCCGAGCATACGCAGCAATGAAGTTTCGGTAGGCGGTTGTTTGTTGCCCAGCAGATCAGCGTTCACCATAGGCCCGTGAAAGGTCACAAAGCCCGCGTAACGGGTGATCGCCAGATGCAACGCGGTGATATCGCTGTAGCCGACAAACGGCTTGGGATGACGACGCAACAGCTCAAAGTCGATGCCATCGAGCAAGCGCGGGCTGCCATAGCCGCCGCGCAGGCAGAAAATGGCATCAATGCTGTCATCGGCAAAAGCCTCATGCAGGTCGCGTAAACGCTCTGCATCAGAACCGGCAAGATAACCCTCCCGCTGCCACACCCCCGGATAGACCCGCAGCTGGTAGCCGCGTGCATGCATCCATTGGGTCGCGAGGTTCAGGTCAAGTTCGGCAGGGCCTGCCGGGGCGATCAGGGCGATCACCCCGCCAGCGGGCAACGCGGGCACCGCGCTATGGGCCTTGAAGGACACTTGCGCGGTGAGCCGGTTAGTCATGGAGTCAGGCACTCACCAGCATGGATTTGACCAGCTTGGCTTGTTCATCAGCGTGGTACGAAGAACGTACCAGCGGACCGGATGCCACGTTTTTAAAGCCCATCTTGTAGCCTTCCTCGGCAAACCACGCGAAGGTGTCCGGGTGCACGAAACGCTGGACCGGCAAGTGGTTGCGCGACGGTTGCAGGTACTGACCCAGGGTCAGCATGTCGATGTCATGTTCGCGCATGCGCTTCATCACTTCGATCACTTCCTCGTCTGTCTCGCCCAGCCCCAGCATCAGGCCCGACTTGGTCGGAATGTGCGGCATCATCTGCTTGAAACGTTGCAGCAGGGTCAGCGACCACTGGTAATCGGAGCCCGGACGCGCAGCCTTGTACAGGCGCGGCACAGTTTCGAGGTTGTGGTTGAACACGTCTGGCGGCTCGGCTGCGGTGATTTCAAGCGCAACATCCATGCGCCCACGGTAGTCCGGAACAAGTGTTTCGAGCAGCACGCCCGGCGACAGTTTGCGGATTTCGCGGATGCAGTCGGCAAAGTGCTGGGCACCACCGTCACGCAGGTCATCGCGGTCTACCGAGGTGATCACCACGTACTTCAGGCGCAGATCAGCGATGGCAATCGCCAGGCTTTCCGGCTCATTGGTGTCCAGTGGCTTCGGTCGGCCGTGGCCCACGTCACAGAACGGGCAACGACGGGTGCAGATGTCACCCATGATCATGAAGGTCGCGGTACCGCCCGAGAAGCATTCGCCCAGGTTCGGGCAGGAGGCTTCTTCGCACACGCTGTGCAGCTTGTGCTTACGCAGCAGGGACTTGATACGGTCGACTTCCGGAGAAACCGGAATGCGCACGCGAATCCAGTCAGGCTTCTTCGGCAGTTCGGTGGTCGGAATGATCTTTACCGGGATACGCGCAACCTTCTCGGCACCGCGCAACTTGACGCCGGTCTCAACCTTGGAACGGGCCTCGCTGGCGCGGGCCGCACGTTCTGAGATATCCAGCGTTGGGATCAGGGTTTGAACAGCGTCTTGCGCAGTAGTCATATCAATCGATTCCGCCCGTCAGGGTCGTCTGCTCAGCATAGTCGAGGTGTTTGACGAGCTGCGAGCGCAGCCGGGCACCAACCTCGGCAAATTCAATCGGCCCTGCATGGTCACGCAGCTGGGTCATCGCCAGCCCCGCATAGCCACAGGGGTTAATCCGTCGAAACGGTTCCAGGTCCATGTCCACATTCAGGGCCAGGCCGTGGAAGGAGCAGCCATTGCGGATCCGCAGGCCCAAAGAGGCGATTTTCGCGCCATCGACATACACGCCCGGCGCATCGGCCTTGGCTGCAGCGCTCACGCCATAGCTGGCGAGCAAGTCGATCAGGCACTGTTCCATCCGCGTGACCAGCTCACGTACGCCATAGCCCAGCCGGCGCACATCGAGCATCAGGTAGGCAACCAATTGGCCGGGGCCGTGGTAGGTCACCTGGCCACCGCGATCCGACTTCACCACCGGGATATCTCCCGGTAGCAGCAGATGCTCGGCCTTGCCTGCCTGGCCTTGGGTAAACACCGGCGGGTGCTGCACCAGCCAGACTTCATCTTGCGTGTCCGGCACAAGCTTGCGCTCATCGGTGAAACGCTGCATCGCCAGCCAGGTGCGCTCGTAATCAAGCTGGCCCAGCTCACGAATACCCAAGACCTGCGACATCACAACACCATATGTACGAAGCCGGTGGCTCGCAATTCGCTGTTGATGTTGTAGAGCTGATCCTGATCAGTTGCCACGATATGCAGCTGGATCGTCGTGTACTTGCCGTTGGTGCTCTGGCGCTCATCGACACGATCATCGTTGACCGTCGCGTGTTTCTTGACGATATCGATGATTTTGTCCTTATTGCCCACACCCGTGTCGCTGATCACCTTAACCGGGTAATCCACGTTGGGGAATTCGATCTTTGGCGCCTTTACTTCGGTATCGCTCATGGCGTATTGGCCTCGTAAGCCCGGAACAACAAAGGTGGCCCCGCGCAGGGTAGGCGCGGGGTCACACAGGTGGGTGCAATCAGTTGAACAGCCCGTAGAAGAATAGACGGATGCTATCCCACACGCGTCGGAAAATACCACCTTCCTCGACGGGCTCAAGGGCGATCAGGTCAGCACTGTGCACAACCTTGTCGTCAAGTTTGACCTCAACCTTGCCGATCACATCACCTTTGGCGATAGGGGCCATCAGTTGCGGGTTCATGGTCATGCTTGCAGCCAGCTTTTTCAGTTGGCCTTTTGGCAGGGTCATGGTCAGGTCATCCGCCAGGCCAGCCTTGACCTGGTTGGTGGTGCCTTTCCAGACCGGAGCCTGAGCCAGCTCGGTGCCCTTCTGGTAGAAGGTCTGGGTTTCGAAGAAACGGAAACCGTAGGTCAGCAGCTTCTGGGTCTCTGCAGCACGGGCCGCTTCACTGTTGGTGCCGAACACCACGGCGATCAGGCGCATGCCATCACGTACGGCCGAAGACACCATGCAATAGCCGGCTTCGTCGGTGTGACCGGTTTTCAGACCATCAACGGTTTTGTCGCGCCACAACAACAGGTTGCGGTTAGGCTGCTTGATACCGTTCCAGAAGAACTCTTTCTGCGAGTAGATCGCGTAGTGAGTCGGGTCTTCGTGGATGATGGCGCGAGCCAGCAACGACATGTCGTGAGCCGACGAGTAGTGATCCGGGTTCGGCAGGCCGGTCGGGTTCATGAAGTGGCTGTTGGACATGCCCAGCTCACCGGCGGTCTTGTTCATCATGTCGGCAAAAGCGTCTTCGCTGCCGGCAATGTGCTCGGACAGGGCGACGCTGGCGTCGTTACCCGACTGGATGATGATGCCATGCAGCAGGTCGCTGACCGACACCTGGGTGCCAACCTTGATGAACATCCGCGAACCACCGGTGCGCCATGCATTTTCGCTGACAGTTACCGGGTCGTTTTCGCCGATCTGGCCACGACGGATTTCCAGAGTCGCGATGTAAGCGGTCATCAGCTTGGTCAGGCTGGCTGGCGGCAGACGCTGGTCGCCGTTGTTCTCGACCAGCACGTTACCGCTGCTGGCATCCATCAGAACATAGGACTTGGCTGCAAGTTGTGGTGGCGACGGCATCATCTCGACTGCCCAGGCGGCAGGAGTGACGATCAGCGGTACTAGCAGGCACAGGCGTTTGGCAAAGGTGGTGATGTTCATCCGTCTCTCGAAGTTGTTAATGGAAACTTACCCTCGCGGGCAAAACTGTACAGGCAGTCGTTTGACTGACTGCCGCGTATTCAGTTGCAGTCCCGGCCCCTGGAAGGGCTTTTATTCTTGACCTCTGCAACTGCGTTTGGGCCCCGACTGCTCAGGGCCCAACGCTTTGTTCGGTGTTACTGATCCGACGTCACAACGCTCGGCTGGCCCAGATTGGCCAGGCGCACGCTGTTTTGTGTTTGTGCCACCTCACCCGCCGAGGCTATTGGCCCCATGCGTACACGGTGCAAGGTTTGCTGATTGCGCACAATCGAACTGATAAACACGGGGGTACTGACCATGCCACTGAGTTTGGAACGAAGCAACTCGGCAGCGTCCGGATTGGCAAAGGCACCGACCTGAAGGTAGGTACCCTGGCCCTTGGCCATTGGACTGACCGGAACCACATCGGCAGCATGCTGCTGTGCGGGCGGCGTCCATTGTTCAACCTTGCCGGTGGACACGGTCGGGGCGGTGTTCTGGGCCACTTTCGGTTCGTTGAGCATCAGCGGCGCAGGGCGACCGCGCTGAGCCCACCAGGCCTGAGGGTCAATACCTTCAACCTTGACCCGGGCCGTACCGGTTTCGGCATAGCCGAGCTTTTTGGCAGCAGCGTAGGACAAGTCGATAATACGATCCGAATAAAACGGGCCACGGTCGTTGACGCGCAGGATAACGGCCTTGCCGTTATCCAGGTTGGTCACCTTGACGTAGCTGGGCAGCGGCAAAGTCTTGTGCGCCGCGCTCATGCCGTACAGGTCATAGACCTCGCCATTGGCGGTGTTCTGGCCGTGAAACTTGGTGCCGTACCAGGACGCGGTGCCCGAGGCCACATAGGTCTTGGACTCTTGCATCGGGAAATAGGTCTTGCCCAGCACCGAGTACGGCGCCGCCTTGTAAGGCCCGGTGTGCAGGGTCGGCGTGGCGTCGGGAATGCGCGAAACGTCAACATCCCACCACGGCGCACCGTCCTTGTGGGCACGGTTGATATCCAGGCCCGGCTTGGAACTGACCGCGGTCGATGTTTGCGGGGGCGTCGAGCGACTGCTCGAGCAGCTCACCAGCAGCAACGCAACAGCGGCGCATGCGGCGAGTTTCAAAGGTGTACGGGTCGCTAGAAACGGCATTACTTGTTGCCCCGCGCTTGAACCAGCAGATCGGACAGTTGATGCACTGCCATGGCGTACATCACGCTTCGGTTATAGCGTGTGATCGCATAAAAGTTTTTCAGGCCCATCCAGTATTCAGGGCCGTCGGCGCCTTCCAGACGAAACGCCGTGACCGGCATATCGTCGCGCAACGCATCATGACTCGACCAGCCCAGCGCTCGCAACTCCCCGACGGTCTTGACCGGTTCGATGCCCTGGGTCAGGCCTTCATCGGCGCGATCACCGGTTACATCGGCGCGAATCACCACCGGCTCACCGGCTACCCAGCCATGACGTTTGAAGTAGCTGGCAACGCTACCGATGGCATCGTCCGGGTTGCTCCAGATATTGATATGGCCATCACCGTCGAAATCCACGGCATAGGTGCGAAAGCTGCTCGGCATAAACTGCGGCAAGCCCATGGCTCCGGCATAGGAACCCTTCAGGGTCAGCGGGTCAACCTGTTCTTCGCGGCTCAGCAACAGGAACTCTCGCAGTTCCTTGCGGAAAAACTCGGCGCGGGGCGGGTAATCGAAACCCAGGGTCGACAATGCATCGATCACGCGGTAGTTACCGGTGTTGCGACCATAAAAGGTTTCGACGCCGATAATCGACACAATCACCTGGGCCGGAACGCCATACTCCTGCTCGGCACGGGCCAGAACGGCTTCGTGCTCGCGCCAGAAATCGACACCGCGGGCGACGCGGGCGTCGGTCAAGAACATCGGACCGTACTCTTTCCACTGCTTGACCCGTTCGGCCGGGCGCGAAATGGCGTCGAGGATGCTTTGCTTGCGCTCGGCTTCGCGGAACACGCCCATCAGCTGCTCGCCGGCAAATCCGTAATCACGGGTCATTTCGCCTACGAACTCAGCCACCTGGGGCGAGCCTTCGTAGTCACCGGCCAGCGCACCCTGTGCGGTCCCGAACAGACCCAGCAGGCCTACCCACGACGCGTATCGAGCAGCCCAGCCACGCATTGCTTGCATTGAATAATTCACCTTAATCAAACTTGTGCGATCCACTTGCGATGTGTGTGGATCGACATCAAAACCCCGAACGCTGATAACAGCGTCACGAGCGAAGTGCCGCCGTAACTGATAAAGGGCAATGGCACGCCCACCACCGGCAGCAGGCCACTGACCATACCGATGTTGACGAAAACATAAACAAAAAACGTCATGGTCAGACTGCCTGCCAGCAATTTGCCGAACAGGGTCTGGGCCTGGGCAGTGATCACCAGGCCACGACCAATCAACAACAGATAAATAAGCAGCAGCGCGCAAATGCCGACCAGACCGAACTCTTCGCCCATCACCGCGATGATGAAGTCGGTATGGCTCTCGGGCAGGAAGTCCAGGTGCGACTGGGTACCCAGTAGCCAGCCCTTGCCGAACACCCCGCCCGAACCAATCGCGGCCTTGGACTGGATAATGTTCCAGCCAGTGCCCAGCGGGTCGCTTTCAGGGTCGAGGAAGGTCAGCACGCGCTGCTTCTGATAGTCGTGCATCACGAAGATCCACATGGCCACCGCCACTGGAACCGTCGCTGCCAGTACGCTGAGGATCCAGCGCCAGCGCAGACCGCCCATGAACAATACAAATGCACCGCCTGCCAGTACCAGCAGCGCCGTACCCAGGTCGGGCTGGCGCACAATCAGGGCAAAAGGCACCCCGATAAGCATCAGGCTGACCGCCACATGCTTGAGTTGCGGCGGCAAGGTTCGCTTGGACAGGTACCAGGCGATGGTCGCGGGCATCAGGATTTTCATGAACTCGGAGGGCTGAAAGCGAATCACCCCGGGGATATTGATCCAGCGAGTGGCGCCCATGGCGTTGTGGCCCATGACATCCACCACCACCAGCAACATCACCCCGATCAGATAGCCGATCGGTACCCAGCGTGCCATGAATCGCGGTTCCAGCTGGGCGATGATAAACATCGATACCAGCCCGATACCGAACGAAGTCGCCTGTTTGCTCAGCAAGTCCCAGCTTTTGCCGCTGGCCGAATACAGTACAAACAGGCTGCCAGCCGCCAGGGTCAGCAGCAGAATCAGCAGCGGGCCATCGATATGCAAACGCTGAAGCAGCGTGGCACGGCGACGCATCACGTCCTCACTGGAGAGGATGCGGTCAAAATTACTCATCATTGGCCGGAACCTCTGCCTTTACGGGGCCGCCGTACTCGGGTTTGAGTTTGCCGTCTTCACCCAGCAACCAGGCATCCATGACCTTGCGCACCACGGGCGAGGCGACACGACTGCCGGCTTCGCCGTTTTCAATCATCACCGAGACGGTGATCTGCGGGTTGTTGGCCGGCGCGAAGCCGACGAACAAGGCGTGGTCGCGGTGACGCTCCTGCACCTTGGAACGGTCGTATTTTTCGCCCTGCTTGATCGCCACCACCTGGGCCGTACCGCTCTTGCCGGCAATCAGGTATTGCGCGCCAACGCCCGCCACCCGCGCCGTGCCGCGAGCGCCATGCACCACTTGCTGCATGCCGTGGTTGACCTTGGCCCAGTTGGACGGGTCACGCAGGACAATATCCGGCACCGGGTCCGGGTCCACCGGCGGTACGCCCTCGATGGTCTTGGCCAGGTGCGGACGGATCCACTTGCCTTTGCTGGCGATCAACGCGGTGGCCTGGGCCAGTTGCAAGGGGGTGGACTGCATATAGCCCTGGCCAATCCCCAGAATCAGCGTCTCGCCCGGGAACCAGGCCTGGCGTCGGGTGGCACGTTTCCACTCGCGGGACGGCATCAGCCCGGCGGACTCTTCGAACATGTCCAGCGAGACCTTGCGGCCGATACCGAACTGGTTCATGTAGCTCGACAGACGGTCAATCCCCAGCTTGTGGGCCAGGTCATAAAAATAGGTGTCGTTGGAGCGCATGATTGCGGTATCCAGATCGACGTAGCCATCACCGCTACGGTTCCAGTTACGGTATTTGTGATCGTAATTGGGCAGCTGGTAATAGCCGGGGTCATACACCCGCGAGGAGCCGGTGATCACGCCGCTGTCCAGGCCGGCAATCGCCACTGCAGGCTTGATCGTCGAGCCCGGCGGATACAGGCCGCGCAGGATGCGGTTGAACAATGGTCGGTCAATCGAATCACGCAGCTCGGCATAGGCCTTGAAGCTGATGCCGGTCACGAACAGATTGGGGTCAAAACTCGGCTGGCTGACCATCGCCAGCACTTCCCCCGTCATCGGGTTGAGTGCCACCACTGCGCCACGACGCCCTGCCAGCGCCTCTTCAGCTGCTTCCTGCAGTTTGATATCGAGGCTGAGTACGATGTCTTTGCCAGGGATCGGGTCGGTGCGCTTGAGTACTCGCAACACGCGGCCACGGGCATTGGTTTCGACTTCTTCGTAACCCACCTGGCCATGCAGCTCGGCTTCGTAGAAACGCTCGATGCCGGTTTTGCCGATATGGTGGGTGCCGCTGTAATTGACCGGATCGAGGGTTTTAAGCTCTTTTTCGTTGATCCGCCCCATGTAACCCACCGAGTGCGCAAAATGCGCGCCTTGAGGGTAATGCCGCACCAGTTGCGCAACCACTTCAACCCCGGGCAGGCGGAACTGGTTTACGGCAATCCGGGCGATCTGTTCTTCGTTAAGCTCAAACAGAATGGGCACCGGCTCAAACGGCCGCCGCCCCTGCTTCATGCGCTTTTCGAACAGGGCGCGATCCTCGGGCGCAAGCTGCAACACTTCAACAATAACGTCGAGCACTTGCTGCCAGTCACCAGAGCGTTCGCGGGTCATGCTCAGGCTGAAGCTGGGGCGGTTGTCTGCGATCACCACGCCATTACGGTCAAAAATCAGACCGCGGGTAGGCGGGATCGGCTGCACATGCACCCGGTTGTTCTCTGACAAGGTGGAGTGGTAGTCGTACTGCACCACCTGCAGGTAATAAAGCCGCGCGAGCAGCACACAAATCAGCGTCACGACCACAATCGCACCGACCACGACTCGTCCGCGCACAAGGCGTGCGTCTTTCTCGTGGTCTTTAAGGCGGATCGGCTGAGTCATTCAGAGCGCTGACTATTTGTGATACGGGTGCCCGGACAGCACTGTCCAGGCGCGATACAACTGCTCACCGATCAGAATCCTCACCAACGGGTGCGGCAGCGTCAATGGCGACAGCGACCAGCGCTGGTCAGCGCGGGCACAGACTTCCGGCGCCAGCCCTTCCGGGCCACCGACCATAAAGTTCACCGTGCGCGAATCCAGGCGCCAGCGGTCAAGCTCAACCGCCAGCTGCTCGGTACTCCACGGTTTGCCGTGCACTTCGAGGGTTACGATGCGCTCGCCCGGGCCTACCTTGGCCAGCATGGCTTCGCCTTCCTGGCGGATGAAGCGGGCCACGTCAGCATTCTTGCCACGGGTGTTGAGCGGTATTTCCACCAGTTCAAGTGCCAGCTCGGATGGCAGACGCTTGGCATATTCATGCCAGCCTTCTTCCACCCACTTGGGCATACGCGAACCGACAGCGATCAAACGCAGGCGCACAGCGAACCCTTACTCTTGGTCTTTGTTGAGCTTCAGGAAGTGCTCATGGGTGTTTTCCGGGCTGTGGTGAGCAGCGCTGCCTGCACGGCTTTGTTCAGCACCGGCCCACAGACGCTCCAGGTCGTAGAACTGACGGGCACTGGCGGTCATCATGTGAACGATCACGTCGTCCATGTCCAGCAGAACCCAGTCGCTGTCGCCCTTGCCTTCTTCGCCCAGCGGCTTGACGCCCAGAGCCTTCACCGCTTCGCGGATCTTGTCGAGCATCGCACCGATCTGACGGTTCGAAGTACCGGTAGCGATGATCATGAAGTCAGTGATGCTGTGCTTGTCACGCACGTCGATGACCTGGATATCCTGGGCCTTGACGTCTTCCAGGGCGGCAACAGCAACCTTGACCAGCTCTTCACCCTTGAGAGGCTCGGCGCTGAAGGTTTTTTCCGGCAATGGCGCGCTTTTGAAGGTGCCTTTGCGCTTTACTTTGCTTACATCTTTGTCAGTCATATAAAACTCGTTTTGCTCGTATGTTCGGGTGTTTCAATACACGACAATTGGCGCCTTGAAACACACCCTTTTTCAGTTCGACGCACGGTAAAGCCCGTGCGCATCGATGTAGGCCAGGACCGCGTCGGGCACCAGGTAACGTACCGACTTACCGCTGGCCAGCAGTTGGCGGATCTGGGTGGCGGATACCGCGAGCGGCGTCTGCCAAACGAATGCAATCTGTCCGCTTGCCCCCTTCAGGGCCAGCGGGTCGCTTACCGAGCGCGCTGCCAGCAGGTTGCGCAAGGCATCCGGCGGTTCGCTGTCGGCATCCGGGCGCTGTAGCACCAGGATATGGCAATGCTGGAGCAACTCTTCCCAGCGATGCCATGTGGGCAGGCCGCAAAACGCGTCCCAACCCAACAGTAAAAACAACTGGTCATACGCGGCCATCTCGGCCCGCATCAATTCCAGTGTATCGATCGTGTAGGACGGTTTGTCCCTTTGCAGCTCCCGGGCGTCCACTACCAGCGTAGCCACTCCTGCGACAGCGCACTCGACCATCGCCAAACGGTCGTGGGCTGACACCTGGGGGGTGTCACGGTGCGGTGGCCTGGCATTGGGGGTAAGACGCAGCTCGTCGAGCCCCATCATCTCCGCCACTTCCAGCCCGCCACGCAGATGACCGATATGCACCGGATCGAAGGTTCCGCCCAGTACGCCTATGCGCTGGGGTAACACGTCGATCACAGGTGCCGGCGCTGACGCTTTCAGCTTGACCAAGTCAGACTGGCTCCTGACCGCGCAACTGGCCATCGCCGACCACAATGTACTTCTCGCAGGTCAGACCTTCGAGACCCACCGGGCCGCGGGCGTGCAGCTTATCAGTAGAAATGCCAATCTCCGCACCCAATCCGTATTCAAATCCATCGGCAAAGCAGGTTGGTGTGTTGAGCATCACGGAACTGGAGTCCACTTCGGCCATAAAACGCCGGGCATCGCCCTGGTGTTCGGTGACGATCGAGTCGGTGTGATGGGAGCCATAGTGATTGATATGCTCAATCGCCTGGTCCAGACCCTCCACGATACGAATCGACAGGATGGCGTCCAGGTACTCGGTGTTCCAGTCGTCTTCAGTGGCGGCAACCACGTCGATCAACTCCCGGGTACGCTCGCAACCGCGCAGTTCGACGCCCTTGGCGCGAAATTGTTCAGCCATTGCCGGCAAAAATTCTGCCGCGACGGCCTGATCCACCAGCAGGGTTTCCATCGCGCCGCAAATGCCATAACGGTAGGTCTTGGCGTTGAACGCAATACGCCGCGCCTTGGCAAGATCGGCATGGGCACTGACGTATACATGGCAGATGCCGTCCAGGTGTTTGATCACCGGCACCTTGGCATCACGGCTGACCCGTTCGATCAGCCCCTTGCCGCCGCGAGGCACGATGACATCAACGTACTCGGGCATGGTGATCAGCGCGCCGACAGCGGCACGATCGGTCACTTCAACCACTTGCACCACGGCGGGCGGCAAACCGGCTTCGGCCAGGCCGCGCTGGATGCACACTGCAATGGCACGGTTGGAGTGAATCGCCTCGGAGCCACCGCGCAGGATGGTTGCGTTGCCCGACTTCAAGCACAGGCTGGCAGCATCAATGGTCACGTTAGGACGCGACTCGTAGATGATTCCGACTACACCCAGCGGTACACGCATCTTGCCGACCTGAATACCCGAAGGGCGGTAGCTCATGTCGCGAATCGCGCCGATGGGGTCTGGCAGGCTTGCCACCTGACGCAAACCGACAATCATGCTGTCGATGCGTGCAGGGGTCAGCGCCAGGCGCTCCAGCATGGCCGGCTCAAGGCCGTTGGCCCGGCCGGCGGCCAGGTCCAGTTCGTTGGCAGCAACCAGCTCCAGGCGTGCAGCATCCAATGCAGCAGCAGCGCCGTGCAGGGCACGGTTTTTCTGCGCCGTACTGGCACGGCCGATCACGCGGGAGGCTTCGCGAGCAGCGCGACCCAGGCGGGTCATGTAGTCAAGAACGGACTCAGTCATGGTCTCAAGGGTCTTGGCAGGGAGGAAAGCGGCCGATTATAGCGGTCCCGCCGCCTCACGCACAGCGGTGGCAGGCGGATGGTCGAAATGGACCACAAATACACTGCGTTCAGCCCCGATTAAGCATGACTTGCTATGATCTGCACCTTTTCAGCTATCCACTGACCGTCCTGCACATGCCCATGATGCTGCCTGATGCCTTTTTCGATCGAGATGCCCAGCTTGTTGCTTGCCAACTGCTGGGCAAAGTCATTCGCCATCGGGTCAACGGGCTGTGGCTCAGCGCCCGGATTATCGAAACCGAAGCCTATTACCTCACCGACAAAGGCAGCCACGCCTCGCTGGGCTATACCGACAAGCGCAAGGCGCTGTTTCTCGATGGCGGGCATATCTACATGTATTACGCCCGCGGCGGCGACTCGCTGAATTTCAGCGCCCACGGCCCCGGCAACGCAGTGCTGATCAAATCGGCCCATCCCTGGCTTGATGAGCTGGCGGGCCCGGACAGCCTGGCGCAGATGCAACGCAACAACCCGGACGCCCAAGGCAACCCCCGGCCCGCACACAAACTGTGCGCGGGGCAAACCCTGCTGTGCAAAGCGCTGGGGTTGAAGGTGCGCGAATGGGATGCAAAATGTTTCGACCCCGAACGCTTGTGGGTCGATGACGTCAGAGAACAACCTTCGAAAATTATCCAGACCACCCGTCTGGGCATCCCCCACGGGCGCGACGAGCATTTGATGTACCGCTTTGTCGATGCTGACTACGCTGCGTATTGCACGCGTAATCCGCTGCGTCGCGGGCAGGTTGAGGGGCGGGATTTCATCACCCTGGAGCACAACTGATCCTGTGGGAGCGGGTTTGCTCGCGATGGCATCGCCGCAATTGTCCTGACAGACCGCGGGGCCTGCATCGCGTGCAAACCCACTCCCATAACTAGAGCCGGGCCAGCTTCAAGACTGTAGCGCCTACAAACAACCTAATAAGCAGACAAGGAAATCGGAACATGGGCCCATGGCTCGATAGCATCACCGGCTGGCTGACAGCCAACCCGCAGTGGCTGGGCCTCGCGGTGTTTATTGTGGCTTGCGTGGAGTGTCTGGCAATTGCCGGCATCATTGTTCCCGGCACCGTATTGTTGTTCGCCATTGCCGTCATGGCCGGCAGCGGCGCCCTGTCCCTGGGCCAAACCCTGCTGCTGGGCTTTCTCGGCGGGTTGCTCGGCGACGCGGTGTCCTACGCCCTGGGCAGGCGCTTCCACCAGAACATTCGCCGCTTACCCCTCTTGCGCACTCATCCCGAATGGATGAACGGGGCCGAGAGCTACTTCCATCGCTACGGTATTGTCAGCCTGTTGGTCGGGCGCTTTATCGGCCCGCTGCGGCCCATGCTGCCGATGGTGGCCGGGATGTGCGACATGCCGATCCCGCGCTTTATCGGCGTCAGCCTGCTGGCCGGAGCAGGCTGGTCGGTGGCGTACCTGCTACCGGGCTGGGCCACCGGTGCTGCCATTCGCCTGCCACTGCCCGAAGGCTTCTGGCTACAGGCCGCCATTGTTGCCGCAGGCCTTGCCGCCCTGCTGGGCCTGAGCATCAATGCCAGTATCCGTCGCCAACCCCGGGCCACGCTGCTGATCGGCACACTCAGCTTCGCCCTGCTACTGGCCGTCTTTATCGGTTATCCACACATGACCGCCTTCGACCAGGGCATCACGGCCCTGGTACAAGAGCATCGCAGCAGTGCCATGGACAGCGCCGCCGTGCTGGTGACGCAAATCGGCAACTTCCGTACCCAGTTTCTGGCGGCAGCCCTGGTGTGCGTCATTCTGCTGTTTACCCGGCAATGGCGGGCAATGTGGTTCTTTGGCGGGATCACGCTGTTTACCGCGCTGGCCAATACCGCGACCAAGCACTTCTTCGCCCGGGTGCGCCCAGAAGTGCTGGTGGACCCGCTGACCAGCTACAGCATGCCCAGCGGCCACAGCTCAGGGGCATTCGCATTTTTTGTAGCCCTGGCCATTCTGGCCGGGCGCAACCAGCCACAACGCATGCGCGTCACCTGGGTATTGCTGGGTTGCCTGCTGGCGATCACCGTGGCGATGTCGCGGGTGTACCTGGGCGCTCACTGGCCAACGGACATCACCGCTGGGGCCCTGCTCGCCATCACGGTCAACGCATTCGCTCTGGCGCTAAGCCAGCGATACATGCCCCTTGAGTCGATCCCGCAGAAAATCTGGTGGCTGATCTTGCCGTCAGTCACTGCGCTCTACGGGTTTTTCATGCTCGGGCACTTGTCTAGGGAACTGCTGCGCTACGCCTACTGAGATCAGTTGAGGGCTTCGCCCTGGATCTCATCGAGCAGCACTTGTATCCCGTCCAGACGCTGCTGCGGGTCATTGACCTGCAGCAGTTCGATCTTGTCTGCCTCGGCAAAGGGCAACAGGTACGCCAGTTGATTGGACAGCGACTGTTGCCCCGCCACCTCGGTGTTCATGTTCAGGGCCGCCACCATCGGGTGCTCGGCCAGCGCCTTGAGCAAGGCCAGCAGGTCCTGGTCTTCTTCCTGCAGGGGCTGCTCGGGGGCGTCATCCAGCCACTCGATTTGCGCCAGCAGTAGCTGATCGCGCTGCAACTCAGTGCCCAGCACTTCAAAGCGCCGCCCGCCCTCGACGCGAATGCCCAGCAGGCCGTTGTCCTGCTGCTGAAAATCGCGAATCAGGGCTTCACAGCCAATCCCGGCGATACCCTGGGGTGCATTGCCGACCTCACGGCCATCCAGGATGCACACCACACCAAAGCCTGTGCCCTGCTTCATGCAGCGGGCAACCATGTCCAGGTAGCGCGCCTCAAATATCTGCAAATCCAGCACACAACCTGGAAACAGCACGGTATTCAAAGGAAACAGCGGCAATGTCATAGCTTCACCCTTACACCATGAGGGTCACGGCCAACGGCAGGAACACCGCCGTACCCAGACCCATCAGACTCATCGCCAGCGCCGCGAAGGCGCCACACTCTTCACTTTCCTGCAGGGCCACCGAAGTGCCAACCGCGTGCGCCGTCATGCCCAGGGCCATACCTCGGGCCTCCGGGCTGTGAACCCCGAGCAGGCGCAACAGGCCCGGCCCGCAAATTGCGCCGATCACCCCGGTAATCAGCACAAACACTGCTGCCAGCGCCGCCACACCACCAATCTGCTCGGCCACCAGCATGGCAATCGGTGAGGTCACCGACTTGGGCGCCAGGGTCATCAGCATCATGTGCTCGGCCCCGAACCACCAGGCCAGGCCCACCACCAACGCAGTGGCGAACACGCCGCCAATTACCAGCGTAGTAAAAATGGGCCAGAACAACTGCCGGATCCGCCGCAGGTTCAGGTACAGCGGCACCGCCAGCGCCACCGTTGCGGGGCCCAGCAAAATACTCAGGATATCGGTGCTCTTGCGGTACTCCGCGTAGCTCAGGCCGCAACTGAGCAGCACACCGATCACCAGCAGCATCGAGGCCAGCACCGGCTGCAGGAAGAGCCAGCGGGTTTTCTCGTAAGCGGCGAGCACCAGTTGATAGGCGCCCAGGGTGATACCGATACCAAACAACGGATGATGGATGACTGACTCCCAGGCGCCCTGCCATTGCAGATTCATGGCCGCTCCTCGGGATGGCTGTGATTCTTGAGCAGACGCTGCATCAGTACGCCGACGAATGCCATCGAGATCAATAGCGACAGCACCAGCGCCCCGACAATCGCCCAGAAGTCAGCGGCAATATCGGCGGCGTACACCATCACGCCCACCGCGGGCGGCACCAACAGCAAGGGTAAATAACGCAACAACCCGCCGGCAGCCTGACTCAATGGCTCGCTGACTTGACCGCGCACCATCAAGAAGCCCAACAACAGCAGCAATCCGATAATGGGCCCGGGCAATACGGGGACGAACAAGTGATTGAGGACGGTACCGAGCAATTGAAACAGCACCAGCCAAGTCAAGCCGCGTAGCAACATTTCACCTCTCCAGCGAATATTTTTGTGCCGCATTATAAGCACGTCCTACCGACCAACGGCCCAGGCTTGCACCTTGGCATACAATAACTGCCGATGTTTCATCCGGGCCTATAGACAGCTTCCATTGCTGCGGCATACTCGGTGGCTTAATTATCCGGATCCCGTTATGCGCCCATTTGCCCCCCTTGCTTTGACCCTGCTGCTGACGGCCTGTGGAGACGGTGAATCACTGTTACCGCCCGACGCACGCCTGCCCGATGGCGGGCGCTATCGAGGCGAAGTGGTCAACGGGTTGCTGCAGGGCCAGGGCCGTATCGACTATCCGAATGGCAATTGGTACGCAGGGGAGTTCAAAAATGGCCAGTGGCACGGCCAGGGCGAGTGGCACGCCAGCAATGGCGATAGCTATCGCGGCGGTTTCGCGCAAGGCCTGTACAGCGGCCATGGCCGCCTGACCACCCACGACAGCACCTACGAGGGCGGGTTCAAGCTGGGCAACCGCGAGGGCGAGGGCACGCTCAAGCAAGGCACCCTGAGCTATCGCGGCGACTTCAAGGATGACCAGTTCTCAGGCGATGGCCATCTGGAGCTGGAAGACGGCAGCCAGTACCAGGGCCAGTTTGCCCACGGCAAACCCCACGGCACCGGCAGGCGCAGCGATGCCAGCGGCAATGAGTTCGTCGGCGAGTTCGTCAATGGCGAACTTGAAGGCAACGGCATCTTCAACAGCGCCGACGGCGACCAGTACGAGGGCGCGTTCAAGCACAACCAGCTCAACGGCAAGGGCCGCTATGAGAATGCCGACGGCGATGTGTGGAGCGGCGACTTCAAGGACGGCGCATTAACCGGCAAGGGCGAACTGACAGGCATCGACGGCAGCCACTACAGCGGCATGTTCAACGAGTGGCGCTTCAACGGTCCCGGCCATTTGAGCCTGCCCGACGGCAGCACCTATGTTGGCGAGTTCGCCGCAGACACCTATCAGGGCCAGGGCACCCTGACCCTGAGCGACGGTACCGTACAAAGCGGCTACTGGCTCAACGGCCAGCGAGTGCGCGATGCCAAAGGGACAGTCTTGCCCGACCCGCTGGAGCTGGGGCTGCTCAACCAGGGCACATTGCTCAACAAGGCGCTGGACGGCGTTGCCCCATCCACCCCGGCAATCGAGCTGTACAGCCTGGTGCTGGCGGGCGACGGCAAGCAGAGCGTGTTCAAGCGCGAAGCCGATTATGTCAGCGACATGCTGGCCAGCCGTTTTGGCAGCCGTGGCCGGATCACCCTGGTGAACCACCGCGACCATCTGCTCGATCGCCCCATGGCCACCCGCGAAAACCTGTACCGCGCGGCAAAAACCCTGGCCGGGCGCACCGGCCCTGAAGACCTGATTTTCATTTATCTGACCAGCCACGGCACCCAGGAACACGAGCTGGTACTCGATCAACCGCGCATGGAGCTGGCAGACCTGCCCGCCGACGAACTGGCTGCAGCCTTGGCCCCACTGAAAAACCGCGACAAGATCATCGTGATTTCATCCTGCTATTCAGGCGGTTTTATCCCCGCGCTCAAGGATGAAAAAACCCTGATCATGACCGCATCCCAGGCTGACCGCGTGTCTTTTGGCTGCTCTGAAGAAGCCGACTTTACCTACTTCGGCAATGCCTTGTTTGCTCAGGCGCTGAACCAGACCGACGACCTGCAAAAAGCCTTCAAACTGGCCAGGCAGTACGTGGCCGAACGCGAACAAGCGGATGGCTACGAGCCATCCGAACCGCAAATCTGGGCGCCAAAAGGCGTTCTGAACCACTGGCAACGCTTGCGTCAACAACAAGCGAAACAGGCTTTGCAGTAAGCAAATAACCCTGGAATGGCTAAGCTGGTTGTATCAAGGGAGAAACATTATGCACTTGACGCCTTCACATATTTTGCTCGCAGGCGCTACCGGCCTTACCGGCGAACTGCTACTTGACCGCCTGCTCAACGAGCCCACCATCACCCGCGTGCTCGCCCCTTCACGCAAGCCTCTGGCGGCGCATCCGCACCTGGAAAACCCGGTAGGTGACCCCGCCGTGTTCCTGCCTCAACTCAGTGGCCGGGTCGATGTCGCCTTCTGCTGCCTGGGCACCACGATCAAGCAGGCAGGTTCCGAGGCAGCCTTCCGCGCGGTGGATCACGACATGGTGGTGGCTTTCGCCAAACGCGCGCGGGAGATGGGCGCACGCCATCTGGTGGTGGTCAGTGCCATCGGCGCCGACCCCAAGTCCTCGGTGTTCTATAACCGGGTCAAGGGTGAAATGGAGCAGTCGCTGCGCGCGCAAAACTGGCCGCAACTGACCATTGCCCGTCCTTCCTTGCTACTGGGCGATCGCGTCGAGCCACGTCTGGCCGAACAGATCGCCGGGCCACTGTCCAAACTGATTCCGGGCAAGTACCACGGTATCGAAGCCTGCCAGCTGGCCCGTGCGCTGTGGCGCCTGGCACTGGAAGAACAGGACGGCGTGCGGGTGATCGAATCCGATGAGTTGCGCAAGCTGGGTAAATAGTCACCCGCCCTGCTGGTTACAAACCACCGCTGGCCTGAAACCCGACACCCAGCACCGTCAGCACGGACAACGGCAACAGCACGGTATCGAGCAACGCGCTGGCGGGCAGGTCCAGGCCCGGATAGCGCGGAGCCTCGGCGCCAAAGCGATCCTTGGCACAGCACCCGCCCTCAAGGGCATACACGTCCAGCCGCGTACCCGAGTACACAACGGGAGCGCCCGGTTTGGCCGCATCCAGCGTTCGCACGCTGGCGCAACCACAAACCAGAGCCGCCACCAGCAGGGCCAATAGCGCCTTACTCATCGCCGCCCACATGGTACTCGCCCCAGCGCGGGAGCATGTCCTGGGGGATATTGAGCAGGTTGAGAATGCGCGCCACCACAAAATCCACCAGGTCATCGATAGTCTGCGGTTGATGATAAAAGCCGGGCGATGCAGGCACTATTACCGCGCCCATATTGGACAGCTTGAGCATGTTCTCCAGATGGATACTGGAATACGGCGCCTCACGCGGCACCAGAATCAGCTGGCGACGCTCCTTGAGCGTCACGTCTGCGGCGCGCTCGATCAGGTTGTTGCAAGCGCCGGTGGCAATCCCCGACAGGGTGCCGGTGGAACACGGCACCACCACCATCGCAGCGGGTGCTCCCGACCCCGAAGCCACGGGCGACATCCAGTCCTCCTTGCCGTATACGCGAATCTGCCCTGCGGCAGCGCCCGTGTATTCAGTCAGAAAAGCCTGCATTGCTTGTGGCTTTGGCGGCAGGCTGACATCCGTTTCGGTTGCCATGACCAATTGTGCGGCCTTGGAGATCAGAAAATGGACTTCGCGGTCTTCGCGCACCAGGCAATCGAGCAGGCGCAAGGCGTACGGCATGCCGGAAGCACCGGTAACCGCCAGGGTTATGCGTTCCGGGCCACTCATTGCAGCGCTTCCGCCAGCTTGCCATGCAGCCCGCCGAAGCCGCCATTGCTCATGATCACCACATGGGTACCGGGCTTAACCTGGGCCTTGACCTCGGCAATGATGGCGTCCAGCGAATCGCACACCTTGGTCGGCACCGGGCTCGATGCCACCGTCGCGGCCAGATCCCAACCCAGATTGGCCGGGGCATACCAGACCACATGATCCGCCTGCACCACGCTTTGCGGCAGGCCATCACGGTGGGCTCCGAGCTTCATGGAGTTGGAGCGCGGCTCAATCACCGCGATCAAGGGCGCGTCACCAATGTGCTTGCGCAGGCCATCGAGGGTGGTCGCGATCGCAGTTGGATGGTGGGCAAAGTCGTCGTAGAGGGTAATGCCGTGGACTTCGGCGACTTTCTCCATACGTCGTTTCACGCTTTTGAAAGCGCTCAACCCATCAATCGCCATGCTCGGCACCACGCCGACATGGCGCGCTGCGGCCAGGGTCGCCAGGGCGTTGGCCACGTTATGCTGGCCGGTCATATTCCAATCGACGGTACCTTGCAGCGCGCCGTCAAACAGCACCTCAAAGCGAGAGCCGTCATCACTGAGCAGCCTGGCTTGCCATTGACCATCGACGCCCGTGGTTTGTACCGGCGTCCAGCAGCCCATTTCGATTACACGCTGCAATGCAGGCTCGGTGGTCGGGTGGATAACCAGCCCTTCACTCGGGATAGTGCGCACCAAATGGTGGAATTGCCGCTCAATAGCCGGCAAGTCCGGGAAGATGTCAGCGTGATCGAACTCGAGATTGTTGAGGATTGCCGTGCGCGGACGGTAGTGGACAAACTTCGAGCGCTTGTCGAAAAAGGCGCTGTCATATTCATCGGCTTCTACCACAAAGAACGGCGTATCACCCAGACGGGCCGACACGGCAAAGTTCTGCGGCACACCGCCAATCAGGAAACCCGGGGCCATGCCCGCGTACTCCAGCACCCAGGCCAGCATGCTGCTGGTCGTGGTTTTACCGTGGGTACCTGCCACGGCAAGTACCCAGCGGCCTTGCAGCACATGGTCAGCCAGCCATTGCGGGCCGGACACGTAAGGCAGGCCCTTGTTGAGCACGTACTCAACTGCGGGGTTGCCACGGGACAGCGCATTGCCGATCACTACTACATCTGGCGCCGGATCGAGCTGAACCGGGTCATAGCCCTGGGTTAGTTCAATACCTTGAGCCTGCAGCTGGGTGCTCATCGGCGGATAGACGTTGGCGTCTGAGCCAGTAACGTGATGGCCCAGTTCTTTGGCCAGAACCGCCAGCGACCCCATGAAAGTGCCGCAAATACCCAAAATATGAATGTGCATAGTTGACCTCGTAAACCATCGGCGAAGGGTAGCGTAGCAAGGTTCTTTTCGCACCTGATGATTCTGAAACCCTCACCCTAGCCCTCTCCCTGAGGGAGAGGCGACTAAAAGCAAAAGCGGATTTGCGCAACGCCTCAGGTCAGCCCCCTCACCCTCCGGGAGACGGTTGGGGTGAGGGGCTTTTAAGCATTACCGCTCAATCCCATGCTTGCGCAGCTTTCTATACAGGGTGTTGCGGCTCACCCCCAGTTGCAGCGCGGTATGGGTCATATGCCAGCGGTGCAGTTCGAGCGCCAGCAACAAGGCCTGCTTTTCGGCATCCTCAAGCGGGTATTCACATGCTTCAGGGGCTTTGGGCGGAGCCAGGCGAATAGTGGCCGGCAGATCTTCGTACTGGATCACGTCGTTTTCGCAGAGTGCAGCCAGGGTTCGCAGCACATTGCGCAGCTGACGCACGTTGCCTGGCCAGGCAAAATCCAGCAACGCCTCACGTGCCGCCGGGCTGATAAACAGGCGCTGCCCTCCCGCCTCTTCGGCCAGCAAGAAGTCCAGCAACTGCGATTTGTCCGTGCGCTCGCGCAACGCTGGCAAACCGATTTCCAGTCCATTAAGGCGGTAATACAGGTCTTCACGAAAACTGCCGTCCGCCACGCGCTCCTGCAAGTTACGGTGGGTGGCGCTGATAATGCGCACGTTGACCGCCATCGGCTCGCCACCAATGGGCACCACCACACGGTCCTCCAGCACTCTTAACAACCGGGTTTGCAACGCCAGCGGCATATCGCCAATTTCATCCAGAAACAGGGTGCCGCCATCGGCCTGCTGCAACTTGCCCTGCATGCCTTCCTTGCGTGCCCCGGTAAAACTGCCACCGCGATAGCCGAACAGTTCGCTCTCGATCAGGCTTTCGGGGATCGACGCGCAGTTGAGCGCCACAAACGGCTTACTGCTGCGCAAGCTGGCTTGATGCACAGCCTTGG
The DNA here is from genome assembly GCF_009600545.1 of Pseudomonas sp. FSL R10-1339. Lineage (NCBI taxonomy): Bacteria > Pseudomonadati > Pseudomonadota > Gammaproteobacteria > Pseudomonadales > Pseudomonadaceae > Pseudomonas > Pseudomonas sp. FSL R10-1339. Next base: position 29,239 of record NZ_WIVQ01000026.1, read on the forward strand.
CAAAGGCTTCTTTGCCGGAGCCGGTTTCACCATTGACCAGCAGCGGCACATCGCGCTCAAACACCCGTAATGCCCGGCGAAAATCTGTCTGCAGGGCCTCATCACCCAGGCAGATGCTGCTCGGGCGCGGTGGCTCGGCTTGCACCATGACCGGGGCAGGCCCGTTCCGTGGCTGGCCGCGCAGTGCCGCAAATAATCGACGCCCGTCGCGGGTATGCAGCGGCCAACTGGCATTCGCCTGGAGGGTGGCCCGACTGAAAAGCTCATCCCGCGGGCAATCGAAAACACTGTCGACCGATTGCCCGAGCAAACTGCCACGCACATGCCCTAGCAGGTTCAGGGCACTCTGGTTAACCGCGCCTATAACTCCGTCGCCATCAAACGCCAGCATGCCTTCGCTGAACAATCCGACAGACTCGGCGTGCAGATGAAAACGCAGCAGCCACTGATTCTGAAAGTGCCCGAGGAAGTAGCTGTTTTCGATGATTTTCGCTGACAGATTAACCAGCGCCATCGTATGAAACTGGCTCTGACGGGAAGCCTCATGGCGGGCCGAAGACACGTCGAGCACCGCCAGCAACTCACCCTGCGGATCGAACACCGGGCTGGCCGAGCAGGTCAGCCCGGTGTGCCGGCCACGAAAGTGTTCATCCTGATGGATGGTCAGTGCCTGACGCTCGACCAGGCAGGTACCGATGCCGTTGGTACCCTCCCTGGCTTCGCTCCAGTCGGCCCCCAGCCACAGCCCCGCCTGCTCGAACACCTTGCGTTCGGAGGGGGCAGTGACACAGTTGAGGATCACGCCACGGGCATCAGTCAATAGCACCGCGTGCCCGGCACCGGAGAGTTGCTGATGCAGGCTGTTCATTTCGTGACCGGCGATTTTCAGCACCTGCTGCAAACGCTCGCGGCATTCAAGGATACGGCCTTGCTCAAGTACGGTCGGGGCGATGGTTTGCGCAGGATCGAGGTGATAGTCCTCCAGGCAACGCTGCCAGGAACGGACGATGGACGGGTCACACCCTTGCGGGCGACCGCGGGTGACATCAATGACTTGCCGTGCGTGACGGCGCAAATCGGTGCTGTGCATTTCTTATTGTTCTCCGCTCTGTCTCGGTGGTCCCGTGCTCAACAGAGGCAACTCGCCCTCAGCGGCAACAAAGATCCAGTCCAAACCGAACGCCCAGCATCCTCTTGCTCACCGGCCTTTGCAATCGCGAACTGACCGGCCGGTCATCGGTTGTGCCAGGACTGGTACAAATTGTCACCACAGCTGTATCAGGTGTGCCACAAGCCCCTCTCCCCAACGACCGGGTAAAACCCGCAAAGCCTTGGAAGACAAGGCCTGCACAAAGATGGCCCAGCCCTTGCTCATACTTTTGCCAGCGCCACAGCGCGTCCTCCCATAAGCACAATAAAGCCAGGAGACACTCACCATGCGTTACGCACAACCCGGTACTGAAGGCTCGATTGTTTCGTTCAAGAGCCGTTACGGTAACTACATCGGCGGCGAATTCGTGGCACCGGTCAAAGGCCAGTACTTCACCAACACCTCGCCGGTCAACGGCAAAGCCATTGCCGAATTCCCGCGTTCTACTGCCGAAGACATCGAAAAAGCCCTCGACGCTGCCCACGACGCTGCTGATGCCTGGGGCGCGACCTCAGTGCAGGCACGTTCGCTGGTGTTGCTGAAGATTGCTGACCGCATTGAGCAAAACCTCGAACTGCTGGCCATTACCGAAACCTGGGACAACGGCAAAGCCGTACGCGAAACCCTGAACGCCGACGTGCCGCTGGCCGCGGATCATTTCCGTTACTACGCCGGCTGCATCCGCGCTCAAGAAGGCAGCGCCGCCGAAATTGACGGCAATACCGTGGCGTATCACATCCACGAACCGCTGGGCGTGGTCGGGCAGATCATTCCGTGGAACTTCCCGCTGCTGATGGCCGCCTGGAAACTTGCCCCTGCACTGGCGGCGGGCAACTGCATCGTGCTCAAACCGGCTGAACAAACGCCGCTGAGCATCACCGTTTTTATGGAACTGATCGGCGACCTGCTGCCACCGGGCGTCCTCAACGTCGTGCAGGGGTTCGGTAAAGAAGCAGGCGAAGCGCTGGCTACCAGCAAACGCATTGCCAAGATCGCCTTTACTGGCTCCACACCTGTAGGCGCTCACATCATGAAATGTGCCGCCGAGAACATCATCCCGTCGACCGTGGAACTGGGTGGCAAGTCGCCAAACATCTTCTTCGAAGACATCATGCAGGCCGAGCCGGCCTTTATTGAAAAAGCCGCTGAAGGTCTGGTGCTGGCATTCTTCAACCAGGGCGAAGTGTGCACCTGCCCGTCGCGGGCGCTGGTGCAGGAGTCGATCTACGACGACTTTATGAAAGTGGTGATGCGCAAGGTCGAGGCAATCAAGCGTGGAGACCCGCTGGACACCGACACCATGGTCGGCGCCCAGGCCTCCGAACAGCAATTCGACAAGATCCTGTCCTACCTTGAAATTGCCAGGAACGAAGGCGCTGAACTGCTGACCGGCGGTGCCGTAGCCAAGCTCGAAGGCGATCTGGCAACCGGCTATTACATCCAGCCGACCCTGCTCAAGGGCACCAACAAAATGCGCGTCTTCCAGGAAGAAATCTTTGGCCCGGTGGTCAGCATCACCACCTTCAAGGACGAAGCCGAAGCGCTGGCGATTGCCAACGACACCGAGTTTGGCCTCGGCGCCGGCCTGTGGACCCGCGACATCAACCGCGCCTATCGCATGGGCCGTGCCATCAAGGCAGGTCGCGTGTGGACCAACTGTTACCACCTCTACCCGGCACACGCCGCGTTCGGCGGGTACAAAAAATCCGGCGTCGGCCGTGAAACCCACAAAATGATGCTCGACCACTACCAACAGACCAAAAACCTGCTGGTGAGCTACGACATCAACCCGCTGGGTTTCTTCTAACCCAGAACCCTGTAGGAGCGGGCTTGTTCGCGAAAGGATCGCTGCGCTGTACTGAACGACCGCAGCGCCTGCATCGCGAGCAAGCCCGCTCCCACAAACTGGCATCAATAGCTCTACACCGGGCCTTCTGGCCTAGCTCTTGCTTATCTCCCTGTCATATTTTCTCAAACTATAAAAGAACAGGTGAATTCCCATGCCTAGCGAACCTACTGCCGCTGCGGCGGCGTCCTCTGTCGATTTCGAAAAAGTCGGCTCCGATTATTTCCAACAACGTGAACTGAAAAAAGGCGCTGCCGGCTGGGTCCTGCTGGTGGGCCTGGGCGTGGCCTATGTGATTTCCGGCGACTACGCCGGCTGGAACTTCGGCCTGGCCCAGGGCGGCTGGGGCGGAATGTTTATCGCCACATTGCTGATGGCCACCATGTACTTGTGCATGTGTTTTTCACTGGCCGAACTGTCCTCGATGATCCCCACTGCCGGTGGCGGCTACGGCTTTGCCCGCAGTGCTTTCGGGCCGTGGGGCGGGTTCCTCACCGGTACGGCGATCCTGATTGAATATGCCATCGCCCCTGCCGCGATTGCCTGTTTTATCGGCGCCTATTGCGAGTCGCTGTTCGGTATTGGCGGCTGGATGATCTACCTGGCGTTCTACATCATCTTTATCGGCATCCATATTTTCGGGGTCGGGGAAGCGCTCAAGCTGATGTTCATCATCACCGCCGTGGCGGCCATTGCCCTGGGGGTGTTTCTGGTCGCGATGGTGCCGCACTTCAGCGTCGCCAACCTGCTGGATATCCCGGTCACCGAGGCCAAGGGCGCCAGCGCATTTCTGCCCTTCGGTTATGTCGGTGTCTGGGCAGCCATCCCTTATGCGATCTGGTTTTTCCTCGCTGTCGAAGGCGTGCCGCTGGCTGCTGAAGAAACCAAGAACCCCAAGCGTGACCTGCCTCGCGGCCTGATTGGCGCCATGCTGGTTCTGGCCACCTTTGCCCTGCTGATTCTGGTGATCGGCCCGGGCGGCGCCGGCGCGCACCACTTGATGGCATCGGGCAATCCGCTGGTCGAAGCCCTGAGCAAGGCGTATGGCGGCTCGACTTGGATGGGCGGCTTTGTGAACCTGGTGGGCCTGGCCGGTTTGATTGCCAGCTTCTTCTCGATCATTTACGCCTATTCACGTCAGATCTTCGCCTTGTCCCGCGCCGGCTATTTGCCGCGCAAACTGTCCGAAACCAACAAGAGCAAGGCGCCGGTGCTGGCCTTGATCATTCCCGGAATTATCGGTTTTGGTCTGTCACTGACCGGCCAGGGCGACTTGCTGATTCTGGTGGCGGTATTTGGCGCGACCATTTCCTATGTGCTGATGATGGCCGCGCATATCACCCTGCGTATTCGCCGCCCTAAAATGGAGCGCCCGTATCGCACGCCGGGCGGGATTTTCACTTCGGGCACTGCTTTGGTGCTTGCCTGTGTCGCGGTGGTGGCCGGCTTCCTGGTTGACCCGCGGGTGGTGATTGGCGCTGCGGTGATCTATGGAGTATTAATTGCCTACTTCGCTTTTTACAGTCGGCACCATTTGGTGGCCGGTACGCCGGAAGAGGAATTCGCGGCTATTCAACAGGCCGAAAAAGCCTTGCACTGACCGCTGAGAATCCCGCCAGACGCCTTGCGTCTGGCGTCATGGAGCACCCTGTATGGCAACGTTCTCACATGCGGTTGGCACTCAGACCTACCGTTTCGATAGCCTTAAAGATTTAATGGCCAAGGCTGGCCCGGCCCGTTCCGGGGATTATCTGGCCGGCGTGGCTGCGCAAAACGACGGCGAACGGGTGGCCGCGCAAATGGCGCTGGCTGACATCCCGCTCGCCTATTTTCTGCAAGAAGTTCTGATCCCCTACGAGACCGATGAGGTCACCCGGCTGATTATCGACAGCCATGATCTTCAAGCCTTCGCTCCGGTCAGCCACCTGACCGTCGGTGGCTTTCGCGACTGGCTGCTCAGCGACGCAGCCAGCGAGGACAGCCTGCGGGCCCTAGCGCCGGGCCTGACCCCGGAAATGGCCGCCGCCGTGTCGAAGATCATGCGCGTACAGGACCTGATTCTGGTCGCGCAAAAGATCCGTGTGGTTACCCGGTTTCGCGGCACCATGGGCCTGCGCGGCCGACTTTCGACACGCCTGCAACCCAACCACCCCACCGATGACCCGGCCGGCATTGCCGCCAGCATTCTCGACGGGCTGCTCTACGGCAACGGCGATGCCATGATCGGCATCAACCCGGCCACTGACAGCATTGCCTCGATCTGCGACCTGCTGAACATGCTCGACGCCATCATCCAGCGCTATGAAATCCCCACCCAGTCCTGCGTACTGACCCACGTCACCACCTCGATCGAAGCCATCAATCGCGGCGTGCCGCTGGATCTGGTATTTCAGTCCATTGCCGGCACCGAGGCCGCCAACGCCAGTTTTGGCATCAACCTGAATGTGCTGCAGGAAGGCTATGACGCAGGCTTGAGCCTTAATCGCGGGACTCTGGGCAATAACCTGATGTATTTCGAAACAGGTCAGGGCAGCGCGCTGTCGGCCAACGCTCATTTCGGCGTGGATCAACAAACCTGTGAAACCCGCGCCTACGCCGTGGCACGGCATTTCAAGCCGTTTCTGGTCAATACCGTGGTCGGTTTTATCGGCCCCGAGTACCTGTACAACGGCAAGCAGATCATCCGCGCCGGCCTTGAGGACCACTTCTGCGGCAAGCTGCTGGGTGTGCCCATGGGCTGTGATATCTGCTACACCAACCATGCCGAAGCGGACCAGGACGACATGGACACCCTGCTGACATTGCTGGGGGTGGCCGGGATCAACTTCATCATGGGCATCCCGGGGTCGGACGACATCATGCTCAACTATCAGACCACGTCGTTCCATGACGCCCTGTATGCCCGCAAAACCCTGGGGTTAAAACCCGCCCCGGAGTTTGAACAGTGGCTCAGCAAGGTGGGCATTTTTACTCAGAACGATGGCCGCATCGAGTTCGGCCATCAGCTGCCACCTGCATTTCGCCAGGCGCTGGCTCATTTGGGAGGACGCTAGGCATGGCAGACAACCTTAACCCGTGGCTGGAGCTGCGCCGCCTGACCCCCGCACGTATTGCCCTGGGACGCACCGGCACCAGCATGCCGACCCAGGCCCAGCTCGACTTTCAATTCGCCCATGCCCAGGCCCGGGATGCGGTGCATTTGCCGTTTGATCACCCCGGCCTGAGTGCACAGTTAACCGAGCGCGGGCGCGAGAGTCTGCTGTTGCACAGTGCCGCGGCTGACCGCCACAGCTACCTGCAACGCCCGGATCTGGGACGCAAGCTCAACGACGACTCTGCGCAGCAATTGCGCGACTACGCAGCGGCCAACCCCGGCGGCATCGATGTCGCCGTGGTGGTAGCGGATGGTTTGTCGGCACTGGCCGTGCATCGCCACACCTTGCCCTTCCTGGCACGCATGGAAGAGCACACGACGACTGAAGGCTGGTCGCTGTCGCCGGTGATTCTGGTGGAGCAAGGGCGAGTTGCCGTGGCCGACGAAATTGGCGAACTGCTGGGCGCACGCATGGTGGTGATGTTGATCGGCGAACGCCCCGGGCTCAGCTCCCCCGACAGCCTGGGGCTGTACTTCACCTACGCGCCGAAAATCGGCCTGACCGATGCGTATCGCAACTGTATTTCCAATGTACGGCTTGAAGGCCTGAGCTACGGCATGGCCGCTCATCGGCTGGCGTACCTGATGCGCGAAGCCTGCCGGAGGCAATTATCGGGAGTGAATCTGAAGGATGAAGCCCAGGTGCAGACCCTGGATGTCGAAGCGCCCAGCGAAAACTTTCTGCTCAAGGGCGATTAACTCTGCGTAGCAGCTGCCGAAGGAACGAGGCTGCTGCTACGGCTTTTGACTACCAATACACGCTTCGCTACAAACTCACACTGCAGAATTCGTCTCAATCCGTATAATCCGGTTCTTCAAAAAAGTACGAAAAAACTACAATTGTTGTAGTTAACTACGCATCCCTACCCGCACAGACCTGCAGAGCCGGGTCATCAACACAGGTGCTTCACATGGATTTCAACCCGATCGACATTATCCTGCACCTCGATGTGTACCTCGACATGCTGGTAAACAATTACGGGCCATGGATCTACGCCATCCTGTTTCTGGTGATTTTTTGCGAAACCGGTCTGGTGGTCATGCCGTTTTTGCCGGGTGATTCGCTGCTCTTTATCGCGGGCGCCGTAGCTGCCGGCGGCGGCATGGACCCGGTACTGCTCGCAGGCTTGCTGATGCTGGCTGCGATCATGGGCGACAGCACCAACTACGTTATCGGACGAACGGCAGGCGAGCGCTTGTTCAGCAACCCGAATTCGAAAATCTTCCGTCGCGACTACCTGGAAAAAACCCACGACTTCTATGAGCGTCATGGCGGTAAAACCGTAACCATGGCCCGTTTCCTGCCGATTTTCCGCACCTTCGCTCCGTTTGTTGCCGGTGTGGCGCGCATGTTCTACCCGCGCTTCTTTATGTTCAGCGTATTCGGCACCATCCTGTGGGTTGGCGGCCTGGTCACTCTGGGTTATTTCTTCGGCAATGTGCCATTTATCAAGAAGAACCTGTCGCTGCTGGTGGTGGGCATCATTCTGCTGTCGCTGGTACCGATGATTATTGGCGTGATCCGCAGCCGTCTGGGCCGTACTCCAGCCAAAGCCAAAGCCTGATCGGGAGACACCACCATGTGGTCTCTAAGTGAATGGCGGCGCCAGCGAATCCTTGCGCAGCACCCGGTAACGCCTGACGTATGGCACAACGTGCGCCAGCATCTGAGCATTCTCGACGGGCTGAATGACGAGCAGGACAAATGGCTGCGCGACAGCAGCGTATTGTTTCTGCAAGCCAAGCACCTCACCCCCATGCCCGGGGTTGAGCTGACCGAAGAGGGCCGGCTGTTGCTGGCCGCTCAGGCGCAATTGCCGCTGCTCAACCTGGGTGACCTGGACTGGTACCAGGGGTTTCACGAAATCGTGCTCTACCCCGACGACTTCGTCAGCCCCCAGCGCCATCGTGATTCCAGCGGTGTAGAGCATGAATGGGAAGGCCATCACAGCGGTGAAGCCTGGCAGCATGGCCCGGTGGTTCTGGCCTGGCCGGGCGTGCTGGCCAGCGGTGGCTGGGAAGGCTACAACCTGGTCATCCACGAACTGGCGCACAAGCTGGACATGCTCAATGGTGCCGCGAATGGCATGCCGCCCTTGCACAGCAGCATGCATGTCAGTGACTGGACCCAAGCCATGCAACAGGCCTACGACCATCTCAATCACTACCTCGACCACCACAACCCCGACCACGCGCCTATCGACCCCTATGCCGCCGAAAACCCGGCGGAGTTCTTTGCGGTCACCAGCGAGTACTTTTTCAGCGCACCCGACCTGTTGAACCATGCCTACCCGCTGGTCTATCAACAACTGAGCCTGTTTTATCGTCAGGACACGCTGGCACGCCTCGAGCAGCTGCAAAGCGAACACCCCGAATACCGCGCGCAGCACTGATCGCCCAAGGGTGACGTCCTTATAGGAATACGCCTATAATCGCCGCCACTTTTTGGCCAAATCGGCCAAACAAACTGGCCTACTAACGGGGGCACCGCCCAATGAGCTACAGCAAGATTCCGGCTGGCAAAGACCTGCCGAATGACATCTACGTCGCTATCGAGATTCCGGCTAACCACGCGCCGATCAAATATGAAATCGACAAAGACAGCGATTGCCTGTTCGTTGACCGCTTCATGGCCACCCCGATGTTCTACCCGGCCAACTACGGTTTTATCCCTAACACCCTGGCTGACGACGGTGATCCGCTGGACGTGCTGGTGGTTACCCCTTACCCGGTAGCTCCAGGCTCGGTTATCCGTGCTCGCCCGGTTGGCATCCTGCACATGACTGACGACGGCGGCGGCGATGCCAAAGTGGTTGCAGTGCCTCACGACAAGCTGTCCCAGCTGTACGTTGACGTGAAAGAGTACACCGACCTGCCACCCCTGCTGATCCAGCAGATCCAGCACTTCTTCGAGAACTACAAAGATCTCGAAAAAGGCAAATGGGTGAAGATCGAAGGTTGGGGCGATGCTGAAGCTGCCCGTGCCGAAATCACCAAATCGGTTGCGGCCTACAAAGGCTAAGCAAGCGGTTAAAAAAAACCTCGGCTCGCCGGGGTTTTTTTATGCCTGCATAAACGCAATAAAACAGCCTGTTTACGGCGCGCAAAATGCCCAGTCAATGCCAGTAGGAAATATCGCTGCAAGTCTAGGAATTTTCTGGTTTTACCGTTTTTTTTTGAACGCTTAGTTTATTTAAACAGGCTTGGCTTGCCCGTAGACTCTGTGTTCATGAATACATCCGGTGATCGCCTGAAAGCCCTCCTGCGGGAGTGCCATTTAACCGCTTCGGACTTCGCAGCCAATCGCCGCGTTACGCCGCAGCACGTCAACAACTGGTTCAAACGGGGCATTCCGATGGCTCGCCTGGACGAAATCGCCGAACTGCTGTGCGTCAACAGCCGCTGGCTACGTACCGGCGAGGGCGTCAAGCATCCGGGCCTTGTCAGCAGCAACGATGAAAAATCGCCTGCCCAGACCGGACAGCCCAAACCGGCTAATGCCTGCGATATTGACGCGCCCTTCTACAACGAAACCTTGCACCCCGACGGATCAGGCAAAACCCATGTGGTGAAAATTCCTGATTGCACCGTGCGGCTCAGTTGCTCGACCCTGCAGGCCCTGGATGTCAGCCCCGACCAGGCCATTTGCGCACCCATGATTGGCAACAGCATGGCGCACAGGATCCAGGATGGTTCCACAGTCGCCATCGACCGCAGCCTGACCCAAATCGTCGACGGTGAAATCTACGCGCTCGAGCAGGATGGCATGCTGCGCATCAAATACCTCTACCGCCTGCCCAACAACGGCCTGCGCATCCGCAGCCACAACTGCCTGGAGTATCCGGACGAAGTCTTTGACGCAACAGAAGTCCATGCGCAGCAGATACGGATACTGGGCTGGGTATTCTGGTGGTCCACGCTTAGCCAGCGACGCCCGCCAGTGCCTTACAAACTGGACGAATAACCTTAGGTCTGGGAAAAGTACTCAAACCCCAGTATGATTCGTCGCACTTGTGCACTCCCCCTCGCGGCACGCGAGCCGGAATGCAGGGCCAGGCAGCAAAAAGCCGCTACGCCCCACACCCAGCCACAACGCGCTGGATGTCCCGATTGAAGGCGAGTACGGCTTACCAAAAATAAGCCAAACCCGCCCCCGAGAAGCCGGCCACAAGCCGGCTTTTTAATTGCCCGAAATAATCCTATCCCATCCGAGAATTCTCCTGATAGCCTAGCTATATCGGGCGTTTTAGGCATTCCCTTGTCCGATGGTGTTCAACGCCATTTGACCTCATCCGACGATGAAGTGGGGGGACAAGTGGGGGGACAAAAGGGACCACAGGGGAAACCAATGGGTAAGCTGAATCCGAAACAAGTCGAAAACCTTACCGAACCCGGTACCTATGAGGATGGCGATGGGCTTCGCTTGGTGGTCAAGCCAACCGGGCGAAAATCCTGGCTACTTCGCTTTCAACTTGCAGGGCGTCGCAGGGAGATGGGCTTGGGCTCATACCCTGAAGTCAGCCTCAAGAAAGCCAGACTTGAAGCCGGCGTCAAACGCGGCCAATTGAGCGACGGTATCGATCCTCTATCCGCTCGCGACACCGAACGTGCTGCCCAGCGCGAAGCTCAGCGAAACAGCGAGGCGAAACAGCTGAAGTTTGAGACACTCGCGAAAGACTACTGCGAAGCACACGGAGGAACCTGGTCAGAGAAGTGGCGTAAAGGCTGGCTGCGCAAGCTTGAGCTGTATGCGTTTAACCATATTGGAAAACTTTCAGCCGAGGAAGTTGGTACTCCCCAGGTGCTCAAGGTGCTGCAACCGATCTGGGCCACCAAAACCAGAACTGCCGACGAGGTACGCGGGCAAATTGAACAGGTTCTGGACGCCGCCAAGGCACGTAACCTTCGAGAGGGCGAAAACCCCGCTCGCTGGCGCGGACACTTGGACAACCTTCTGAGTCGTGCAGAAAAGAAGAAGGCTCGAAAACGCGAGCACTTTGAAGCGTTGCGCTGGCAAGATGTACCAACCCTGATGACCAAACTCAAAGAAGACAACACACCAGCGTCCTTTGCCACTCAACTGCTGATCATGACCAGCGCACGCGCCCACATGGTGAGGTTTGCACGTTGGGATGAGTTTGATTTGGAAGCTGGCACTTGGTCTCTGCCTGATGAGCGGATGAAGATGCGGGTTGCCTTCGTAATCCCTCTCGCTGACGAAGTCGTAAAGCTAGTACAGAGCATTCCGCGAGCAGAGGGAAGCCCTTTTCTTTTCCCAGGCCAGGGCAAGACAGGGGTCATGCACGCAAACGCCATACGAACGCTCCTACATGGCATGGGATACGAACACATCACTCGACACGGCTTTCGATCCTCATTTCGAGACTGGGCGGGTGAATGTACTCACTACCCACGTGAGGTTTGTGAAATGGCGCTGGCGCATGACGAGCGCGACCAGACTGAAGGGGCGTACTCTCGTTCGGACTTTCTCGATAAAAGGCGCTTACTCATGAATGACTGGAGTAGATTTGTAACAACCCACCCAACCGCAGCCTAAAAATTACTTCAATCTAGCACTTGCTGACTGATACCTCAGACCAACCACCAGTAACGTATAAATGGACAGTAGCCCATGCAAGAAGACTCATCAAATAATGACCTGGACGAAGACGTATTCCAAAACACAGTGTCCGCAGTCATTGAAAATAAAAAAATAGAAGCTTCAATGGACAGCCTGACACGCATACTTGACGATCACATGTTCAGTGTGCACGGGGAAGAAAACAGCCAAGGGATTATAGACACGTATCTAGAAGCACTCCTTAACGGAAATATAGCTAAAAACACAATAACAAAATTAGCCACAGACATAATACTCAGCAAAGATCTAGCCACAAAAAAAGACAACTCATTACAGCTAGCTATTATCTATACAGCACTAAGCCAATACTTCCTAAATAAAAATTTAGAAAGTAAAGCCTGGACGGCTTTATCAGAAGCCAAATACTTTCTAGCCTACCTTTTCGGGCTTACCGACCCGGTAAATCATAAAAGAACTGAGCGCGCCCAAAAGGGCGGCCGTAAAAAAGCACAAAACGCACTAGACTTTGAGCAACTAGTTATAACACTACTGAATAAAAAAAGACCAAGAAGAGGCTGGCGAAACGCTTACGATGCCGCAAACGACATCGCAAGCGAACTATCAATACAAGCTAACGAAAACAACATCCCCATCCCGAACGACATAAAAGAACTGGTATCTAAAGTGATCAACCTGATACGGGAACACGACGAAGTCATCAAGGCTTTTGATTCACCAGAGAGTTGAATCCCCCCCCTATAATCCGTAGCGCCGTAATAATCAACACGGCGCGTAGCCAAGCACAGTGAAAAATTTAATACCCACCGAACAAATCAAATCAAATCAAATCAAATCAAATCAAATCAAATCAAATCAATATACGCAACCCCTTTATGCCTAACAATATCAATCAACCTTCTTTCCTTAAGCACATCTAAAGCACGTTCCAGACGAAGCTTATTTCTTAACTTGCCAGGCCCATACTGAAGGATTTTATTCTTCCTGATCTCGCCATATCTCTTACCGAAATAACTACATAGCCACTTCAACAAATCATCCGCATCAATATTTTCTTGTGGTGGAGGAACAAATATCTCAAAGAATTGATCTGAATACCAGCAGCATAAATCAACTGCAAAATCTAGGACCCCACACGAAATCCCCCCCTGTCCACCGTCAAAAAAGTGCAACAACGCCGCAACCCTAGCGATATTGTCGGCTAGTTTTGAAGCATGATCCGCGACGCCCTCAAACCTGCCACCTTCAACAATACCTGTTTCTATCTCATTAAATACATCCCGCCATCTTTCTTCGGCCTCCTGAGAAAAATGCACAGTTAATCTCTCTTTTTTCGGAGAGTCTAACAATGCCCGATTCAGAATAAGCAATTCGCCAATACGCGCAGAAAAATCATTACATCTCTCCCACGACAACGTGTCATCACCTATTGTCCTAGTACCTTGCGTCGATTCAGGATGGCAAACTAAAAACCTAGCCAACAACCCTGACCCACGACTTTTTTCGCCACGACGCTCCATATACTCTTTAAATGCTGACGCTTGCAGCATAACGGATACAGTTAAGCGAGAATCTGTAACCTGATAACTTTCAACAGAAACGCGATCAACTGTTATAGAGTCGCCACTCCACAATGAGTTCTGCTTAGAAAGATCATTCAGTGCTCCACCATTAAGAATTCCGGCACCTTCGCTAGATATTAACCCCGCAGACGGGAGATTACTGTACAGGCCAAAGAACAGAGCCTCTGATGTCGCATCATCATAAACCATCTTGTACTGCCTTGGCCCCAAAGGCTTTGACTTCTCATGCGCACTAAAAAGCAACTCTTCCTCGCTGGAGTTAATACCTTTATCTGTATTCTTGTTTATCTTCTTTAAGATAACTTTTCTTTTTTCCCTCCAAATTTCTAGCTGAACATTCCACTCGACAACAGCTTCTTGGTATCTTTTATACTCCAAGCGCTGAAATTCACGAATTGGACCTAAAAAAACATTTTCCGCAGTCGACTTTCGCTCGCCCGACCCAGCTATTGTCAACAACATTAAGGATGTCGGGACACACTGGCCAGTTGGTTTGCAAACATCTATTAGCCCCTGACACACCAGTGAAATAGCCGTCAACGCACCTGAGAATATTAGCGCCCTCGGGGCTTGGACATTTTTTTCCGCCTCATTAACTGCAGCTGCTAGCAGGGCACAAGGAACAAAGCGCGGAAAGCGTGCCCCTACCCTCGGGAGACTCTCATGAAGCTTCACTGCACTCAGGACGATACTCACTGCTGCACCTCATCAGTCCCTTGACTGCCGCTGTAGCATCCCGCTGATTTCCCGCTCTCAGGCACAACTCTGCCTGAAGCGCTTCCCCATCCAGCAGTAATCCTTGATTTAATCCAGGCATCAATCTCAGCCTCAATCCAACCTATCGCAGCGATGCCCAGCTTGATCGGCTTGGGGAAAGTACTGTCATACCTTGGCGACTTCGGATTCATCCGATCGTAAATTGTGGACCTACCCAGTCCAACTCGTTCCTGTACATGCTTCAACCTCAGCACCCTAGAAACACAGCTTGTCATGCCCGTTACGCTCATCGTTTTTGCCTCAAGTTCCTAATCGATGAGTGAATCTATAACGACACCTATGGGTTATTTGGCCATCTGCTTAATGTAATTTCTTACTCAAGCACCCCCCTTGACACGAGCCAAATAAATCGATCTAAAAATCACGTCATGCCTTCAGGACAAGCCTCGCAAGCTGAGCTATTACTGCTATTACTGCTATTTCGTAGCAGCAATAGCAGCTATAGCCGATCCACGAAGGATCACATTAAAAGAAAATTCAGTCCTACATCACCGCTATGACATCCACCTCATGGAGCTCAGAACCATGTCATTGCAGTGCCCTTTGTGTAACTCCCCCAAGATCGCATCTTTACAAACGGCCATGAAGATTGGTGCAGCTGTTGGAACCGTCGGCGGAGCCGCTCGTGGTGCGAGCGCCGCTCTGGCAGCAGGCCAGGTGGGCGCCTCTGTCGGCGCTATTGCCGGCCCTCTTGGCATCACGCTCGGCACAGTTTCTGGTGCCATCCTCGGCGGGCTCGCTGGAGGTGCAGGCGGCTGCGCCCTCGGTGCTCAGCTTGGCGAAAAACTCGATCGTCATGTGTTCGCCAACAACCTCTGCCTCGCCTGCAATCATCGCTTCAACCTACCAACCTAATCCTCTTACAACGTTCTTCGGCCAGTGCTGCGCGACCGCAGCATTTATGCCGGCACGCACCCAAAGGAATCACTCCCATGGCTCATCTCGTCGAACAAATGGCCTACGTTGGCGCTACCCCTTGGCATGGTCTGGGTAACCGGCTGACGCAAAAGCAACCGCTCGAAGTCTGGCAGCGGGAAGCCGGCATGAACTGGCAGATTCAGGAAAGTCCAGTTCACTTCAAGGCCGACACTGTCGGCAACTTAGGCACGATCCACTCCTTTCCGGAACAGAAGGTGCTATACCGCTCCGACACCAAGTCCCCCTTGTCGGTAGTTTCCAACCGCTACCAGGTTGTGCAGCCTCGTGAGGTGCTGGAGTTCTACCGGGATCTGACTGAGGTCTCCGGCTACGAGTTGGAAACAGCTGGAATACTCAAAGGTGGTCGCAAGTTCTGGGCTCTGGCCAGGACAGGGCAGACAACCGCGCTGGAGGGTAATGATCAGGTGAATGGCTATCTTCTACTGGCAACCTCCTGCGACGGAACCTTGGCCACCACCGCCACCCCGACCACAGTGCGCGAGGTCTGCAACAATACCCTGACCATCTCCCTGAACGGCGCTACCCGCGCGATCAAGGTGCCGCACAACACTCGCTTTGATCCTCAGGCCGTTAAAAAGCAGCTCGGTATCGCCGTCTCCCAGTGGGACGAGTTTATGTACCGCATGCGCGCACTGGCAGAACGCAAGGTGCAGTGGCATGAGGCGATGGGGTTCTTTATGAATGTGTTGTGTGATGTCAGCGCGAACAGTACGTTGCCGGAAGTGCTGCCGAATGAGCGAGCACTGCGCAAGGTTCAAAGCCTGTACGAAGGCGAAGGTCGCGGCGCCACGCTGGAATCTGCTCAAGGAACTGCGTGGGGCTTGCTCAATGCTGTGACCGAATATGTCGATCACGAGCGTCGTGCACGCAGTACTGAATACCGTATGGACTCTGCGTGGTTTGGGGCCGGCGCAGCCCTCAAAGAGCGCGCACTGAACGCAGCGCTGCAGCTCGTCGCCTAGCCCCACTTACTCACCTACTCAACTATTAAAGCGCCTGGTCAGCTCCTGCTGGCCGGGCATTTTTTATGCTGCACAGGAGTAACTCATGAAATATCACAAGCTCATAGCCGGTGAAACGATCGGTACCTATGTCATGGAGTCATCAATCACTGAGGCCGACATCCTGCAGTTGGCGCAACAGCTTGCGATGAGTCGTCTGTCTAAAGGCCAGACACTGACCGAGCCTCGGCACGTATTCAGCCACCTTCAAACACTACTGCAATACCATGAGCACGAAGTCTTTGCGTTGCTGTTGCTCGATACTAAGCACCGGGTTATCGGTTTCCGCGAGCTGTTTAGAGGCACCCTAGATGGCGCCAGCGTATATCCAAGAGAAGTGGTGAAAATCGCCCTGGAGCACAATGCTGCAGCCGTGATCCTGGTTCACAACCATCCCTCCGGTGACCCCGAACCAAGTCAAGCCGATCGTGCGCTGACCACCACCCTGAAGAATGCCCTAAACATGGTTGGTACCCGGACATTGGATCATGTCGTCGTGGGCATTGAAGGATGCGTGTCGCTTGCCGAACGGGGTTACCTGTAACCTATAAAGGCTGGTTTAGTCACTCCGGCCGACAGACTCACCCTGGTCAATGCCGAAGCGGTCATTGACACGGCAAGCTCTCATTTCATTCGCATTTATGTTTGTCATACTTCCTTACCCATCGACTGATCAATAGCAACTCGTTACTCAGCTCCGACTGCATTCAAATCCATGCTGACCATCTCCATATGCTTTAGTAGCGGCCTTGCAGAGGTAGCTCGCCCTGAAGAAAAGCTCTTGCTGCCCCCGCTCATCATCTCTGTGCAGATTGTAGGTAGGGTTATCTGGTATATGTACCAAGCCATTGCACTCATCGAGTGAAAGCCTCAGAGCGCTGGCCCAGGCTTCTACAAGGCGATTAAATATGTTATCCCTGCCTGGCTCGAACTTACCGAGCTTATGGAATGCATCTCGATTGAGCAAAATGAGAAAGTGGTAGTGGGGCTTACCAAAAGCCCCTACTTCCCTCGCCCAAACATACCGCACCTTAGAATCATGGATGTACCTCCCTGATGATCCTGCCTTTAATCGATTGTGCTTTATCTTCGCTTTAAAGGACTCCAGGAAGCGATCTATCACCTCATTCGTATACAGATAGTCAGGCAGATCTATAGCAGCGGGGAAGCGTAGATCAAACCTGAAAGCAAAAACACGTGAGTATTCATCGAGCGCTCTACAAACAGTCAAATCTAGACGCCTTAGGTAGCTTCGTACGAAAGGACCTTTATTCACCTGAATAGGTTGACCACGGTAATGATCCTCATGACAGAGCGTGAGATTAGAATTTCTTGGGTGACGTTTCATGACCGATACTCCGATATGCTAAATACATATCGGAGCTAGCTTCAGTAATTTTTTACAACAATGACAATACTAAGCCGGCGTATCTCTATCGAGATAGACCATGCATGACTACCATGGTTACGAACCAAGCAGTCAGATGCATCACTCAAATAAAACGATATCGCTTAAATCAGCTAACAGACAACAATCAATTAACAGTGAGCCGTACACTGCAACAGGCAATGACCTACCCTGCCGTCCATATAGTGGAAATACATTATGTAAATTACACAGTTAGGCCTGATCATTAACCCATATAGTGTATATAAGCATATTACTAATACCGAGAACTTACCCACCCCACCCGCAGCCACTATCCAATCAAAAATAATCAGTACGGCGCCAAATTACAACCTGCCTCAACTCCGGAAAAAACACCTTTATCAGAGTGACGTCCGACTATGTTTCCTTTGATTTTTTTTCGCACCCAGCTAAAAAGTTGTACATAAACTGCAACCCACCGATGCTAGCAATTACAATTTCAGCCGAAACTGTCACGCCCTCTCACAAACCTACCAGGACCTGGGCTTAGTGATGCTCTTTGGATCCATGCTGACGCCATCGCTGCGCTCAACAATCGTTGAAAGCCTTGGCTGACAAAATTCGCCAGCTGGCCAATACCTCAGATTTTCGGTGCATGCTTCATGACCGTCGATACGCCTCCAATCGACGACCACCCATGCTTTGGCCGCTGGATGCCAGGTATAATCCCGTAGAATCCGAGCCTCAAAACCTTATGAAACTTCTCAACACCTACGACGACCATGACGAAGCCAAAGAGGCTGCCGAGAAGCTGACCGGCGACAAGCGTCTGGCCAGCGAACGCGATGCCACTGTAGTCATCTACAACCTGTTTGGAATCCCCAGCTGGGGCAACTTCCATCGCCTGAGCATGTATAACCTGGGTGAGCTGAAGATCCTGCTGGAGCGCCGCACGAACTGGCAGGCTACCGATCACGCTCGGCATGCCGAAATTATTTCCACGCTAAAGACCGTAGCGAAGAACTACGCAATCGAAGTGCCAACACACTGGCTGCAGGAGCACACGAATTAATCGCATACCCAGTGCAACCTGAGTGTAAGCGTCTGCTCAACACACCTTGCGTGGTTAAACGGGCGCCCACTTGTGCGCCAGCAGTTCGGTAATCTCACTCGCCCGCTGCGTTGGTAGCCGAGTCAACACGCCCTTCAAATAAGCATACGGATCATGCCCGTTGAGCCGCGCCGACTGGATCAAACCATGATTGCCGCCGCACGCTTGTCGCTGCGCAGCGATCCTGCAAATAACCAGTTCGAGCGCCCAAGTGCCCACGACCGGATTTGATTCTCGCACCAGTTGTTGTCGAAAGCGGCCCCGTCAATCACTAAGTATTGTGCCAATGACGCCCGACGGTAGATGTCGACAACCCCAGCATTCTGGCTACCTCAGCCTGTGTCCGCTCCTCTCCCTTAAGTGCTTGGATCGCACGTCTCGTCTCGGCGGCTTCTGTCACCCGTGGATGGGGAATTTTCTTGGGCTCAGAGATGATATTGGCATCCAGTAGAGCTACGGCCTCCAACTCATCCTGAGCATTTTGCAGAATCTCACGCGCGGACTGTTGGCCATGTGCTGCGTAAACGAGTGCAAGGAACGAGATAGGATGAAGCTGCATGGCTTCAGCCAATTCCTGGCTCATTTCCAACGACACTGACCTCTTGGCCGCTTCTAGCCTACTCACATGTGATTGATCCATCGCGCTTGCTATGTCCTGCTGGGAGAGACCCTGGTGGGTTCTCACGAATTGCAATACTGCTGCGAAAGCTTTGCGAAGCGACATTTTTGGGCCTTCCTGTAAAACGGAGCGGTATGCCGTGTTTGCATTATCCCTCACAAATGCTTATAGTCATTCTTGCGGGACATCAGGGAGTCGACCTCTTGGTGCTGAGCCAAGCAGGGCGCAAAGTAACCCACCTGGCACAGTCGCACAAAAAGTCACCTGATCGCGATCTGAAGGCCTGCTGCACACTTTCCGATAGATGAAAGGTGTTGAGGATTGCTCAGGTGGCCGAGCCGGTACCCAAACAGGTAAAATGCTGGAGATAATCAGATGAGTAGTCTGACCAAAAAATCTGCAACGAGAGGCTACCCATTATGCTAGACCAAATTGTCAATGGCGACTGCCTTAAGCTTTTGCGCTCACTTCCCGATGAATCCGTTGATCTCGTTGTGTCCTCACCGCCCTACAACATCGGCAAAGAATACGAGGCAAAGCGAGAGCTTGAGCACTACCTAGACGATCAGCGTGCCGTGCTGAAGGAGTGCCACCGTGTCCTCAAACCGACGGGCTCAATCTTTTGGCAGGTCGGATCCTTCTCGCACAAAGGCACGCTCGTACCGCTGGACGTGAAGTTCTTCCCTATCCTCGAAGACCTCGGCATGCTGCCGCGCAACCGCATCATGTGGGTACGCCAGCATGGCCTGCACGCGACCAAAAAGTTCTCCGCCAGGCATGAGTCCATTCTGTGGTTCACCAAGGGCGAAGACTTCTTCTTCGACCTCAACGCCGTGCGGGTACCGCAAAAGTGGCAGAATAAAAAGTCCCACCGGGGTGACAACAAGGGCGAGCTATCCTGTAACCCCGAGGGCAAGAACCCTGGCGATGTGTGGGTTTTCCAGAATGTGAAGCACAACCACGAGGAACAGACAATACATCCTGCTCAGTTCCCTGAGGGGATGATCGCGCGGATTGTCCTCGCAACGACATCGAAGGGCGGCGTGGTACTCGACCCGTACATGGGGACAGGGACGACGGCGGTGGTCGCCCGCGACCACGATCGTCGCTATCTCGGCGCCGAACTGGACAAGAGCTACCACGCAGTAGCGCTACGCCGACTGAGTGGTCTGCCGGACGAGCAGGGATATTTCCCGAACCTCAAGACGCTGCGTGCCTACGTTACCCGTACCGGAGAGCCCATCGAGAACTTCCGCTTCGACGTCCAAGTCGGCAAGGTTGCCTCCGACGGCAGCAAGGCGAAAATTTATCCGGAGGAACATCACGCAGAGCAACTGACGGAGCGACTGCAGTACGAAGCGGATGCCTTCGAGGCCAAGATCGCAGGTAAGCCCATCCCCGAAGCAAAGGATCTCAACGGGAAATCGACCAAGCGACTGCGCGAGGTACTGCCGCTAGAACCGATGCCGCTGTTCGACGGGCAATAGACCTCACAGATCGCCGATCGTCACCTCGGGGTCAATCTTGCAGCGACCCGCACGCCCCGCGGTGATGACGAACTGACGCGACTCCCGTGAGTCGACAGTCCGGGAGTAGCGTGCCTCCGAGTATTCAGTCCAAGTCGCTTGGACACGCCCCACACTCTCGAAAAGGCCGACCAGTCTGATCGGTACAGTGAATACGCCGTGCTGCGCAAGGGCCGTGAGTTGGTTGATCGCTTGCTCGTAATAGAGCGTGCTGTTCGACGATGGAAACATACCAGACTTCGTCACGATGATTACCAAGCCGGTTGGTGCACCATGGAACACCGTCTGCGCCCTGAAGAATAGTTCGGATCGAAGGGTGTTGTTTAGGAGGAACGGATAGTTCGAGAACTGTACCTCAACGACTGCGCCATCCTTGCCGAAGTCAACGTCCGTCCCCAGGAACTTGAAATCTTGCGGGATGATGATCTTCTGTTGCCAGCCCATCGGAGCAAGTCTGTCGGCGATATCCTGATTCGTTCCGACAGGATCGAAGATTGCGCGCCCTTGGATATTGGCTTGATCCGAAGCCTTGAGGTGCAAGGGAGTGGCCGTCAATACCTGTGCCAGCTCTGACCATTGCTGCTGATAAACGCCGGCAATTTGTTCCGCCGCACCATTGAAATCCTGATATCTAATTTGCATCCTGCCCTCACACCACATTGAAAAATTTCTCAATGGTAGTCGAAGGACCTTAGCGGGACTAGAAAGAGCAGCGGAAATTTTCCGATAGTTAAAAGATGAGTCATTTCGATGGAGCGTCTTCCCTTGCCACGTCATAACCTTCGACAGACACGATTAAACGATCAGAGGCCAGTGCGACGTTGATGAGAGCCTCATGCCGTGCCAGCGCGTGCCCCACACCCTGTACGCTATGCTGTCGGCTCTTCGCGCCGTCGAACATCAGTCACCTTTACTGGCGAGTATTCCTACCTAAAATACAGGTGCCCGGCTTCACTACGCCGCTACAAACAAATCCTACGCCTCATCAATATGGGGGGACAAATGGGGGGACAAAATATAACGCCCCAATATTCTCCCGTAAAACAGGCTCACAACCAGATAAAAACGCCGCCCACAAGCCGGCTTTTTAATGCCTGAAATAATCCTCGTTCACTCGACACTCCTCGATAGCGACGCCATCACCCGCCAGTTCGCGTTCGATCTGTTCGATGCTGGGCAAACTGGTCTGCAACTCTGCTGGCAGTGACTCTACCAACTGGTACTCGGCCACGCCGATGGGCCGGGTGTTATCGCGCAAGGCGTACTCGGCCACCACCTTGTTCTTGCTGGAGCACAGCAACAGGCCGATGGTGGGGCTGTCCTGGGGATCCTTGACCTGCCCATCCACGGCGGCCAGATAAAAACCCAACTGCCCAAGGTGCTCCGGTTTGAATTTACCGGCCTTGAGTTCAACCACTACATAGCAGCGCAGCTTGAGGTGGTAAAACAGCAGATCGATGAAAAACTCGTCACCTCCCACATTCAAAAGCACTTGTTTGCCGACGAAGGCAAAACCTGCGCCCAGCTCCAGCAAAAAGTCGGTGACATGCCTGACCAAAGCAGTTTCTATCTCTCGTTCATGCGCATCAGCGCCAAGGCCAAGAAAGTCGAAACGGTAAGGATCTTTCAACGATTCACGGGCCAAATCGGACTGGGGTTTGGGCAAGAAGTTTTCAAAATTGCTCACGGCCTTGCCACTGCGCTCCAGTAAACGACCCTCGATCTGCATGACCAGCGTATTTCGCGACCAGTTGTGTTCGATGGCCTTGGCCGCATACCAGCGGCGGGTTTCTGGGCCGGGGAGTTTGTCCAGCAGCACCAGATTGTGCCCCCAAGGCAATTGTGCAACAGCCTGCTGCACAATTGCCGTATCAGGCCATGCCTGGGCAAAGGCACGCATATATTTGAGGTTGCGTGGCGAGAAACCTTTCATGTGCGGGAAGGCTGCGCGCAGATCCAGCGCCAGACGTTCAATCACTTTCGTGCCCCAACCTTGCTGTGTCTGGCGGGTCAAAATGTCGTGACCGATTTGCCAGTACAGCAGCACCAGCTCGCGGTTCACCGCCAACGTGGCGCGCTGCTGGGCGCCATGAATGCGGCCTTTAAGATCGCTCAACCAGTCACTGTAGCCCTCGGGCTGCGCACTCAAACCAACAGGAGTTTCACTCATGGCTTTTTCTCTCGTGACCACGCCAGCGTGCTCGAAACATCTGCAGTGCACAGATCCAATCGCTGGCAGGGCACACAACATAAGCCTTTAAATTCGGTCTTTTCGTACGACACTTCGCTTTCATTCTCGTGAAACTTCCGAGAAAAATCCCGTTCGCTTGCGCCTGCCAAATTCGGGAAATAGTCTCGGGCCATCGCTGCAAAATCAGCGGTCGGGTTTAGTCGCCCGATCTGTAATCCGGCGCAAGGCAACACCTCCGCAAGGTGCTTTTTACCGCCTGTGTTTTATGGTGGCCGTGCCCAGGGCGCCCTTGTGGCGCGCCGGGTTCCGGATGCACCGGTCGACTAACCTGCGTACGGCTGCCACCCACTCGTTTAGTAGCGACAAGTGAAAACCCCCTCACCTGGATACATGGGCGCCCTGTCGATTTGCCCCAAAACCCGCCGTCTGCTAGTGTCAGCCGGTTTTAACGCCTACCGAGAATGCCGCCATGGCCCGCAAAAAAGCTTCCCCGGATTTCGAACAGTCACTCGCTGACCTGCAAACACTGGTCGAGCGTCTGGAAAATGGCGAGCTGTCGCTGGAAGATTCCCTGACCGCCTTCGAACAAGGCATCCGCCTGACCCGTGATTGCCAGGGCGCACTGGCCCAGGCCGAGCAGAAAGTACAGATCCTGCTTGAGCGTGACGGTGAGCTGGCACAAGAGCCTTTTGATGCGGAACAGTCCGAATGATTGATGCTTACCAGATCAGCAGCCAGGCCCGTGTCAATGCGGCGCTTGAAAGCCTGTTTGTCGCTCCGGCTCCCGAGCTGGCCCGTCTTTATGAGGCCATGCGCTACAGCGTCATGAATGGCGGCAAACGGGTTCGCCCGCTGCTGGCCTATGCCGCCTGCGAAGCCCTCGGCAGTACACCTGAGCAAGCCAATGGCGCGGCCTGTGCCGTGGAGTTGATCCACGCCTATTCGCTGGTGCATGACGACTTGCCCGCAATGGACGATGACGATCTGCGTCGCGGCCAGCCAACCACCCACAAAGCGTTCGACGAAGCCTGCGCCATTCTGGCGGGCGACGGCCTGCAAAGCCTGGCGTTCAGCGCTTTGCTCGACCCGCGCCTGAGCAACCTGAACGCCGACACCCGTTTGCGCATGGTCACGGCCCTGGCTTTTGCTGCAGGTCCGGCGGGCATGGTCGGCGGGCAAGCGATCGACCTCGGTTCGGTGGGGCTCAAGCTCGACCAGGCCGCGCTGGAATACATGCACCGGCACAAGACCGGCGCCCTGATCGAAGCCAGCGTGCAACTGGGCGCCCTGGCCAGCGGTCATGCAAACGAAGACAACCTGCACGCACTGAGCGTTTATGCACGGGCCATTGGCCTGGCGTTTCAGGTTCAGGACGACATTCTGGATGTTGAAAGCGATACCGCAACTCTGGGTAAACGCCAGGGGGCCGACATAGCACGGGACAAACCGACCTACCCCGCCCTGATGGGGCTGGAGCAGGCCAAAGGCTACGCGCTTGAGCTGCGCGACCAGGCGCTCAACGCCCTGCGACATTTTGATGCAGCCGCCGAACCGCTGCGTGAACTGGCACGTTATATCGTTGAGCGACGCCACTAAAGGGCGCTCCTCGGTAACGTTTTCTGACAGCTCTAATGCCAAGGTCTTACGAACGAATGCCAGACTGCGTGGGCAGCTTACGTTCCATAAGGTAAACTGCCGCCTCTTCTTATACCTATAACGATTCGCCTGATGCCAACGACGTTTCAAGAGATTCCCCGCAACCGTCCGACTACGCCCCTGCTTGACCGGGCAGGCACGCCTGCGGGCCTGCGCCGCCTGGCAGAAGCCGAGCTGGAAACCCTGGCCGATGAGTTGCGCCTGGAATTGCTCTATACCGTCGGCCAGACGGGCGGGCATTTCGGTGCCGGCCTGGGTGTCATTGAGCTGACCATCGCGTTGCACTACGTGTTCGACACCCCGGACGACCGGCTGGTGTGGGACGTGGGCCATCAGGCGTATCCGCATAAAATCCTCACCGGCCGTCGCGAGCAGATGGCAACGTTACGTCAGAAAGACGGCATTGCCGCTTTCCCGCGTCGTGCCGAGAGCGAGTACGACACCTTTGGTGTCGGCCACTCCAGCACCTCGATCAGCGCAGCGCTGGGCATGGCCATTGCCGCCCGCCTGCAAAAAAGCGAGCGCAAGGCGATTGCCGTGATCGGTGACGGCGCATTGACTGCGGGCATGGCGTTTGAGGCGTTGAACCACGCGCCCGAAGTCGACGCCAACATGCTGGTGATCCTCAACGACAACGACATGTCGATCTCGCGCAATGTTGGTGGTTTGTCCAACTACCTGGCCAAGATCCTGTCGAGCCGCACCTATGCAAGCATGCGCGAAGGCAGCAAAAAGGTGCTCTCGCGTCTGCCTGGTGCGTGGGAAATTGCGCGGCGCACAGAAGAATATGCCAAGGGCATGCTGGTACCCGGCACCCTGTTCGAAGAGTTGGGCTGGAACTATATCGGCCCGATCGATGGCCACGACCTGCCGACCTTGATCGCGACGCTGCGCAATATGCGCGACCTCAAAGGGCCGCAGTTTCTGCATATCGTCACCAAAAAAGGCAAGGGCTTCGCTCCGGCCGAAGCGGACCCGATCGGCTATCACGCCATCACCAAGCTCGAACCGCTCAATGCTCCGAAAGCTGCACCGAAGGCACCCAGCGGGCCCAAGTACTCCGCCGTGTTTGGCGAGTGGCTGTGCGACATGGCCGCTGCCGATGAGCGCCTGGTGGGCATCACCCCGGCCATGAAAGAAGGCTCGGATCTGATTGCGTTCAGCGAGCGGTATCCAAAGCGCTATTTCGACGTGGCGATTGCAGAGCAACATGCCGTGACCTTTGCTGCCGGCATGGCCTGCGAAGGCTCCAAGCCGGTAGTGGCAATTTACTCGACGTTCCTGCAGCGCGGTTACGACCAGCTGGTGCATGACGTCGCGGTGCAGAATCTTGACGTGCTGTTCGCCATCGACCGTGCCGGCCTGGTGGGCGAAGACGGCCCGACCCACGCAGGCAGCTTCGATCTGTCGTTCCTGCGCTGCATCCCGGGCATGCTTATCATGACCCCGAGCGATGAGAACGAACTGCGCAAAATGCTCACCACCGGCCACCTGTACAACGGCCCGGCGGCAGTGCGTTACCCTCGCGGCACAGGCCCGAACGCAGTGATCGAAAAAAACCTCGAGCCGCTGGAAATCGGCAAGGGCGTGATTCGTCGCCAGGGTTCGAAAGTCGCCATGCTGGTATTCGGCGTGCAACTGGCAGAAGCCCTGCAAGTGGCAGAAAAAATCGACGCCACCGTGGTCGACATGCGCTTCGTCAAGCCGATGGATGAAGAGCTGGTTCGCGAAATGGCTGCCAGCCATGAGCTGCTGGTGACCATCGAAGAGAACGCTGTCATGGGCGGCGCAGGCGCCGGCGTCAGCGAGTTCCTGGCCCGTGAAAACGTGCTCAAGTCTGTGCTGCACCTGGGCTTGCCGGATATTTACGTCGAACATGCCAAACCGAGCCAGATGCTGGCCGAATGCGGCCTGGATGCGGCAGGTATCGAAGCCTCGGTACGTCAGCGCATGGAACTCCTGGGGCTCTGAGCCACTTGGTCTGCGCGATTTCGTAGCAGCTGCCGCAGGCTGCGTTCGATTGCGAAGCGATCGTAAATCCGCCCCCCTCGGTGATACTGATACACCGCGAGGCATGGTTTACGGTGGCTACGCCACCGAACGCAGCCTCGTTCCTACGGCAGCTGCTACGGTCCGCCCAACACCCTGTTGAGACACCATGAAACGCCTTCGTCTTGCCCTGATCCTCGGTTTTATCCCCGCCTGCCCTTTGCTTGCAGAGCCGCTGGAGCGCGAAGATGCGCTCAAACTCCCGCAGATCCTGATCACCGGCAATCGCCAGGTCGAGGCTCGCTCGGACAGCACAAGCGCCAACAGCGTGTTCACCCGTGACGATATCGACCGCCTGCAACCCACCAGCCTGACCGACTTGCTCGGCCGGGTACCCGGTGTACAAGTGGCCCGCAGCGGTGGACGCGGCGGTTTGCCGGGGATTTACATTCGCGGCACCAAGTCGGCGCAAAGCCTGGTGCTGGTCGACGGCCAGCGCATGGCCAATGCCACTTCGGCCGACAGCAATCTGCAGTACCTGAATATCGATCAGATCGAGCGGGTTGAAGTGCTGCGCGGCTCGCGCTCGGTGATCTACGGCAGCGATGCGATTGGCGGTGTGATCCAGATTTTCACCCGACGCGGTGCCGATCAAGCCCCGCAGCTTCGCCTGCATAGTGCAGTGGGCAGTTATGGCAGCTCGCAAAACAGCCGTAACTGATCCATAAACCTCACCTATCCAAACAGGCGGCGTCTGAGGTGGGGAGGAATCAAATCATGCTGGCGCGGA
>NZ_WIVQ01000267.1:0-460 GCF_009600545.1 Pseudomonas sp. FSL R10-1339
GTCTACGCTGATGCTGGTTACACCGGTGTCGAGAAGCGCGAAGAGCATGAAAACCGTGAAGTGGTTTGGCAAATCGCCGCGCGACGCAGCACCTATTCCAAGCTGAACAAGCGCAGCGTGCTGTACAAAGCCAAGCGCAAAATCGAGTACCTCAAGGCCCAGACACGTGCCAAGGTCGAACACCCATTTCGGGTGATCAAACGTCAGTTCGGTTATGTGAAAGTGCGCTTTCGCGGCCTGATGAAAAACACCGCTCAATTGACCACGCTGTTTGCCTTGTCCAATTTATGGATGGCTCGAAAAAAGCTGATGGGTATGGGCTAATTACGCACGTAACACGGAGAAATGGGCTGACAAGCTCGCCAAGGCGGCGCGTACGGGATATTTCGCGGTCAATAGCGCCAAATTCAGCGGGATTTTCAACTTACTGCGCGGTTGCGGCAAGTTGATCGGAGCTTCC
>NZ_WIVQ01000268.1:0-459 GCF_009600545.1 Pseudomonas sp. FSL R10-1339
GCCAGTACCGCGCCAAGCACGCCCAGCGGGACGACGAGTAAAACCGCCGTGGGGATCGACCAGCTTTCATAGAGCGCTGCCAGGCACAGAAACACGATCAGCAACGACAAGCCCAGCAGCATGGGTGCTTGCGCCCCGGACAACTTCTCCTGCAAAGACAAACCAGTCCATTCCAGCCCCAAACCCGCAGGCAGTTGATCCACCAGACGCTGAACCTCAATCATCGCTTCGCCGGTGCTGTAACCGGGCGCCGACTCGCCGGAAATACTGATCGCCGGGTAGCCGTTGTAACGCGTCAGTTGCGCGGGGCCCTGAATCCAGCGGGCCTCGACAAAGGCCGACAGCGGTACCATTTTTCCGAGGTTGTTACGCACGTTGATCTTGAGCAGGTCTCCGACCTGGCTGCGCTGATCGCCTTCAGCCTGAACCACGACCCGCTGCATACGCCCCTGATTGGGG
>NZ_WIVQ01000269.1:0-446 GCF_009600545.1 Pseudomonas sp. FSL R10-1339
CCCGTGGCCCACGCCACCGACGGCGGCGGCTCGATTCGCATCCCGGCGTCGTATTGCGGCCTGTTTGGCCTCAAGCCCACGCGCTATCGCACCCCTCAGGGCCCGGACACCTTCGAAGGCTGGTTCGGTGCCAGTTGCGGTCATGTGGTATCACGCAGCGTGCGCGACTCGGCACTGTTGCTGGACGTCAGCCACGGTCATGAAAAAGGCAGTCCCTACTGGCTCGCGCCACAGGCCATAAGCTACAGCGAGGCAGTGCGGCGCAGCCCCGGTTCGTTGCGCATCGGCGTGGTCGATCAGGCCATGACCGGCCTGGAACTGGACGCCGATATCCGCAGCGTTTTGAACACTACTGTTGATCTGCTGTTGGGTCTCGGACATCGGGTAGACCCCGTGACCCTGCCCGTCGACCCGCAGCAGGTATACGGCGCTCACGGCGCCGTGGG
>NZ_WIVQ01000270.1:0-441 GCF_009600545.1 Pseudomonas sp. FSL R10-1339
ACCTTGCAGGGGCAGTACGGGGTTGTACGCCGGAATCCCAGAAATTTCCGTCAGCCCAGCTCCAGTCCCGCCACGAGCGCATCCAGGTCGATGAACTTGCCGTCAGTCTGGAAGGTGTAATGCCCGTTCAGCAGGATGTGCCGCCAGGCCGCTGGCGGCATCTGCGTGATCAACGCCAGCGCCTTGGCATTGCCAGCTGCCTCGTACTTCGTCAGCAGCAGGGACAGGATCGCCGAGTTGTAGAAGATGATCGCGTTGCCGATCAGCCTGGCGCACTGGTTGCTGATCTCGATTTCGATGTCGGTGCGGCCGGTCAATTCCTTCTTCCCACCGACTTGGGCGATGGTCGAGCGTAGCTGGTGATAGGACTCAATGCGGTTCTGCGAGCGGTGAACATTACGCTCCAGTTGCGGGTCGCGCAGGTAGCGCAGTGTGTAGATA
>NZ_WIVQ01000271.1:0-438 GCF_009600545.1 Pseudomonas sp. FSL R10-1339
CCCCAGTGCTGGCCCTGCGCAACACGCCGACCTGCGTACTGGCCAGCGGCGACCCCATGCTGTTTGGTGTCGGCGCCAGCCTGGCGCGACGGGTAGCGCGGGATGAAATGCAGGTGCTGCCAGCGCCATCGTCCTTTTCCCTGGCCGCAGCACGCATGGGCTGGGCCCTGCAGGACGTAGTCACGCTGTCGGTAGTGGCACGCCCCGTCGTCGCCCTCAATGCCCACCTGCACAGCGGTGTACGTCTGCTGGTACTGAGCAACGATGGCAGCAGCCCGTCCATCATCGCCCGTCTGCTGAGCGCGCAGGGATTTGGTCCCAGCCGCATGACGGTGCTGGAACACCTGGGCGGCCAGGCTGAACGCAGGATCGACACCCGCGCCTGCGACTGGAGTGACCCGCCCGTCGCGGCGCTTAACCTGGTCGCCATCGATTGCC
>NZ_WIVQ01000272.1:0-436 GCF_009600545.1 Pseudomonas sp. FSL R10-1339
CCCCTCAGATCGTTCTAGAGCATCCTAAGGCTCGCTGGCTATTCCTGACCCTGACTGTGCCCAATTGCCCCATAGGCGAGCTTGGAGCGACTCTTACGGCGATGAATGCCGGGTGGAACCGACTCCAGGCGCGAAAAGAGTTAAAAGCGGTGATTGGTTGGGTACGGACTACCGAGGTAACTCGGAGTGCGATTGGGGAGGCGCACCCGCATTTTCACGTTTTGCTGATGGTCCCGCCTTCGATGCTGTCTGGATCGAAATACGTTAAGCATGCCCGCTGGGTTGAGATTTGGCAGGAATGCATGCGCGATCCGACGATCTCGCCAAGCGGTGTGCACGTTCAAGCGATTAAAGATCGGAGCTCAGAGACCGGGACGGAGGTGGGAGGGGCTGCGCTACAACGCGCGGTTTCGGAAACGCTGAAGTACAGCGTTAA
>NZ_WIVQ01000273.1:0-432 GCF_009600545.1 Pseudomonas sp. FSL R10-1339
CCTTGTATTAACTTACCATTTACCCCTTAAAGTGCAAATTTTAAGGGGTTTTGTTTTTTGAGGGGGCATTGGGCAAGATGGATATTGGTTCTGAATAGACTTGTTGCGTATTACATCAAGCAAGCCCCTAACCATGATAAGGGGCTTTTTTGCTTCTACTTATTGGAAAGGATTTTCTTAGCGGCACCAACAATTTCACGTAATGCCTCCTCATCTGCCTGATAAGCAATGTCACAAAGGTCATGCCGAAGGTTTGAACTCGTCAGAGCAGGTTGTTCCTGGCTCACGAAAAACAAATCCAGTGAAGCGCTCAGAGCAAGCGAGATTTGCTCTAAAACCTCAATGCTTGGGGCGTATTGTAGTGGTCTAATGAAACCGGACACCCTTTTAGGCGAGAATACTCGCCAGATCGAGGTGTCAGATGACCAAACA
>NZ_WIVQ01000274.1:0-423 GCF_009600545.1 Pseudomonas sp. FSL R10-1339
GCCGTCAGCATCTGGTTTGTCCTCTCTGTGCGATCCGCCGAGGAGCGAAGGCCCTTGGCGCGTATCTGACACGCTGGCAGGTCTTGCAAGAAGAACGTCCTGACTTGCGCCCGTATCTATTGACTCTCACGGTCAAAAACGGCGATGACCTGGAAGAGCGTCAAAACCATCTCAGCAAGTCCCTACGCAAGCTGCTGACGCACCGACGCCATTTCAAGGCAGGTGTTCCGCGTGCCCCGTGGACTGAGCTTTGCCGAGCTGAAGGGGCCGTTTACACAATGGAACTGACCAACAAGGGCAAGGGGTGGCATCCGCACTGCCACATGATCCTCCTAGCGTCTTCTCAGCCTTCTCAGAGCGACCTGAGTGCCGAGTGGCACAAGATCACCGGCGACAGCATGGTCGTGGATTGCAGGCCTATCC
>NZ_WIVQ01000275.1:0-418 GCF_009600545.1 Pseudomonas sp. FSL R10-1339
CCTCGCCATCTATGCCTATCCGCGCGGCGAGCTGAAACGCCAGTTGATCAGTTATCTACGTCAGGCTGACGGCAAACGTCCTAAGCGAACCCAAAGCAATGTGCGTCGAGAACGTTACCCTGCGCATCTGAGTATTCACCTACGCCCCCCTGAGGTTGCAGATCGTCTGGTCCCTGGGCATTGGGAGAGTGATCTGATCATGGGCGCCAATAATCGCTCAGCGGTTGCCACCATGGTCGAGCGTACGAGCCGTTATGTGATTCTCGCCAAGCTCGAAGCCCCCACCGCAGAGGCGGCGGCGGAAGCGATCGTGAGGGAAATGTCGCGGATGGCGCCATCGCTCCTAAAAACCATGACGCATGATCAAGGCAGCGAAATGGCCCGTCATGCCGAAATTACTGCGCGCACGGGGATGAAG
>NZ_WIVQ01000276.1:0-413 GCF_009600545.1 Pseudomonas sp. FSL R10-1339
GCTTCCGGCGACGCGCTGGCCAGCGCGGTGCACTCGTGGTTTCGCCAGCGCTGATGCCAGAGTTTCTTGTCCTCGCGCTCGCTACGGCAGGTCGTGTGCCCAACGATGGGCGTTTTGCGGCGGCTGCGGCTCATGATGTGGTTGTCTCCAAGAACATTCAGGACAGGCTTTCTGGGTAGAGCGCCGTCAACCGGGACAGGGTTTCTTGCACTTGTTCCAGCGAGGTCATCAGATGATCAACCTGATCCTGAAGATCCACGGCGAGATCAAATAGCTCAGCCACTCGGCTGCGTGATCCCTCGTTGAACGCGGCCATTGCCAGTTGATGCAGCTTCAACAGGTCAGTGCGCAGCTGCGGCGGCCCGCCGTGCTCGCTGTCGTTCAGGTCGCAGCGCAGTACGTCCACGGCATCG